>NZ_JAEQCE010000202.1:0-1546 GCF_020738665.1 Microcoleus sp. PH2017_08_TRC_O_A | reverse complement strand
TGGTATAGGCGGGGGCAAATATGCCAAGCTAGCTGATGTACTTCAGATGCCAGGTGTACAGGCTGCAACACCCGAGATTACCGTAGGCGAGATGTGGGAGGTGTACCTTCAGTGGAAGCAAACAACGATTGAAGAGACTACGTTTAAAGCTCAGTATGTTTCTCAATTCAGTAACGCCATTGAGGGAAAAACATTCAATCAAAACACAAAGGACTTTAGCATTAATTCCAATAACTTGTCCTCAAAATCATTGAGTGACGTAACCGGAATTAGGGAGGTCGCAAACTCAATTTCGATGAGCAAGAAACAATACTTGCAGAATGAATTGTACAAGGCTTTTGATTTTTGTAAGTCTAAAGGAATTTTACAAAGTACAACCGAAAACCCTTTCGTACTAGATAAGTACAGCGCACCTGCTATCACAACTCAGCAAAAGTACGCATCCAAAATAGTAAATGGGGAGGAAAAAGAATGGCATGAGATAACAGACGAAAAAGGTTTGGAAGGCGATAGACGTGCCTTCACTAAGGTAGAGCGTGATACTATCATCAAGGCATTTTATGAGTCAAATTCGGCATCTGTAAAGTATGTTGCACCCCTAATCGAATTCTACTTTCTTACAGGATGTCGCACATCGGAGGCTTTTGCCCTAAATTGGGGTGATATCAATTTTGAACGTAATGTAATCCGATTCAGCAAATCGCTAGGTGCGTCTACACGCAAACTCAAAGAGACCAAGACTGGGGAGACGAGACTTTTTTATTTTAAAGAAGATTCTCGTCTCAAAAGATTACTGATATCGCTCAAAAGTGTGGCAACCCGAGATTTAGTTTTTCCTGGGAAGAATGGCAGTTATTTGAGTAATGGAAATTTGAGTGGGGCATGGCAAGGACAAACGTCTAGCAAAACAAACAGTGATGGTACTAAGCGAAAGTATTACTACCCTGGTATAGTCAGTCAATTAGCTGCCGATGGCAAGATATCAGGCTACCTAAGCCCTTATCACACTCGCCATACCTACATCACCCTTACTGCTCACGCTAATGCTCACAATAACAATGCGCTATTACATATAGCAACCGCCTGCGGTAATAGCGTAGATGTGATACTGAGGCATTATCTTGGGGTAAGCGAATCAGTAGAGCTAACAGAAGTTTAACCCTTACCTGGTAACCCCCTACCCCCTTTAATCAGGGGGTATTTTTTTGACTATTTTCCTGTACCTACTGTCATTTTACAAAGTAGGGCGCTAAAGTAGGAGCCTACTTTAATACAACAACAAAAAACCCTCGCTTACCAGGCAAGGGTTAAAACCAAGGAAAAATGATACAGATAGTCCGAAGAGAGAAGTGTTGTATATATTTATACTACACTACCTGGACTAGAACCGATAAAAACTACGGCTATTGCGGTTGAGTAAGTAATCAACGTATAAAATATTACCGTCACCGTCTACGCCCCTTCAGCTTTTTTATCAAGGGCTGCATAAATTCCTTCATATCCCCCTTTGGCGCTAAGCCCAAGTTTTCCCGTTGGAGCATCATAT
>NZ_JAEQCE010000073.1:0-54169 GCF_020738665.1 Microcoleus sp. PH2017_08_TRC_O_A | reverse complement strand
ACGGCAGTGCCGTGTCCCTACCGAAAATAATATTGTAGGGAAACGGCACTGCCGTCTCCTAATTTTGGCTACTAATAATTCCGATGCCACCGGATTTGAGATGATATCAACCATCAACAGTCAACAAAATTAGGAATTTTGGCGGCAAATCCCGAATACCGAGGTGTAACCGTGCAGAAATGTGCTGCCGCCGACGGGGCCGATTTCGCCGTTGCAGAAAAAGCCGCTCAAGGGGATGTTTTTGAGGTATCTGCCGAACAGTCGCGAGTCAAAGTTCGATTGACCGTAAAGCCCTTCCCCGCGCCCCAGACAGGAGAACATCAAGGCGCCGGCACTGGATGTACCCCTGTCCTCGGCCGATCGCTGATGCCGATCGAGCAGCATTTCTAGATCTTCTGCGGAGGTGCGGGCGTCCCGCAGGTGAAATTGGATGCGCTGTCCGGGACGGACTCGATCGCCGATCGCAATTGCCCCCACTTTCGGATCTACACCCAACAAATTGCGGATTAAAAAATCCCCAGGCTCTAATGTCATCTTGAATTCATCGCTGACTAAGCCGACAAATAACGAGTGCTGCGCTAATTCTCTGTCTGCTTCGCTCAAAGTTTGAACTAACTCTCGCAGGGCGTCTAAGGGCGATCGCTCGATGCCCCTGCTGCCCATATCGTCGGTTTGTTCTTCGAGTTTCAGCAAAATATTGCGCTCTCCTTCCGTCACCCGATAAGGATGCCCGATCGGTCTACAGCCTTGCGCGACGATCGTTTCCAGAACTATATTCCCGCTCAAAGCCACTCCCACCGTCCCTTCTCGGTACAACTGATAGTCGCAAAACAGCGCCGCACCTCTGCCCGCACCGTCCCCGCCGGCCAGTCCTCCTACCTTCGGCGCGCCCGGATAGGCATAATCGAGTCCTTGGAGCAAATCGTTAATTTGTGAGGAAAATGGGTCTGCCAAGATGATAAACTGCGGTTCTTCCTGGGCAGGCACACCCAAGACATTCACCCAAGTATCCGGGGGGCTGTCCAAGTCCGGCAGTTCTTCTGCACCGACGTGAAAAGTTCTGACGTTTACTCCAGGTAAGCGGGCTAAACTCAGGCTGACTGCGGGAGAACCCTCTACTTCTTCGGTGAGCCCGCCCCGGTTCGTGCCGATGACTCCTCCCCCGCCGCAGCCCAAAATCGCGGGCACGGGCAGCAATTCTCGCAGTAAAGGCATCAGCCGAGAATACTCGCTAGCAAAGGCAGATGAGATAAAGATCAGGGCTAAATCTGCCGGGCCTTCTAATTCGCGATCGGCTTGTTCTACAACTTCTTTCAGGGCTGATTCTAAAGACGGACGGGTTGATAAAGCACTGACCCATTGCATTTGGTTTTCGTACATAAGGCAAACTTCTCTATAAAAACTATTTCTATAGCTTGTAAAAGTATAGTCATTTATTACATGACACAGGAGGCATGAAGTCCCTCCCCCTTCTTTCTTACTTCGAGCGGATTGACCCGCCTCGGCTGAGCTACGCAGATCCCTATCCCATTGCTAAAAGCATTTGGGATTGCTTTTCTCATGATATTGTAAGACCCATTAACATCGGCATTAATTAATTGACCGCTCGATGTTTTGTACAATCCTCTCTTAATTCGTTTGCCACTAAACTTGACATCCTGGGCGCTATTCTGACCGTAAACAGAAATCGGGTCTAAAGAAATAAAACTGGAGACAGAAGTATATGATTCTTCCTGTAACATCACTCTTATCCCAACTAATGCAGCCTTATATTCCAACATCTCAATCAATCGATCATGAGGAATTGTGACGAAGTTCTGATTAGTTTTTTTCCCCAAATTTATCTCGTTTTTCCATTGTACATTTTTGCCAATTACCAGAGTCCCAATCTTGAGTTCTCTTAAAAGATTGATAATGTCACGACTGGCATGGTGCAAGTAATTATCGATTTTCTGGTTTCGACAACGAGTCAAGCGCTGAATTCTACGCGATGTTTGGCGCAGACCTTTCAATCGAGACTGTATATGTGCCTTACGTTTGTTGTAGAATTGATTAATTGATTTCAGTGGTCGCCCGTTAATCAGTAAAGGGACAAACCCCGGCTGATTTGAAGTTAGCGCTCCTAAATTATTCAATCCTAAATCTATACTAGCTACTGATTCTTTCTGATTTGCATCACTGGTGGACTCCGGCTCATCGTGAATTACCTCAATCGCATAAGAATCACACTTGGAAACTAACCTAACTTGACATATTTTCTCTGGTTTTACCTGAGTTTTAATTGAGATATCAGTCCCTGAAATTTTGATAATTCCTTTCGGTAATTGCTTACTACTAATCGCCTGAATTGTGTATACAACAAGGTTTCGCCCTTTGACTTTATCTTTATACTTAGGTAGTTTTGGGCATCCCGTGAATTTTGTGGGCTGCATTTTATAAGCTTTAACGGTTGCAAAAAAACCTTGCCAATTCTTGTCCAATATCATCAAGATTTGTTGGCTTACTTTCGCTGGCAATGCTTTGTATGCTGGATGAGATTTCATCAACTGAGCCATTTTGTTGTAGTTGAGATACCCCCATCCGTATACAAAGTTTTGGCGGATAACGTAGTTGGCAGCATTGTAGAGATTTTTTGATTTAAAGGCTAACCGATCGATAGTGGCGAAACGATGTTCTGTGGATTTAATGATATGTCTCTCTGCTAATTGCATTCAGACTCTCCATTTTTTAACTCGGCAATGATTCTCTCCGTTTTTCGTGCTCCCAGGCGTTGTCCGTAAAGTCGAGCAGCAAAACTTGTGACAACAGCCACTAAGTCTTGCATTAATTCATCTCGCCCATTGTCGGCTAAATTGACAATTTCTAGCTTAACTCCTGATCTTAGTAGAAGTATGTCTAGATAATGTGTGCCAAATCTAGCTAGACGGTCTTTATGTTCAATTAAAAGAATATTGTAGTCATCTTGTTGGAGTAAAGCTTCTAGTTGTTTTCTGTTGTCATTTAATCCGCTGCCAATTTCTTTGACATTTCTGACGATTTGATAACCGTTGGCTATCGCATATTCGGTTAATCGAAGTGATTGGCGGTTGAGATTTTCCTTGTTTTCAGAAGACGAGACTCGGCTGTAAATTGCAACTCGATTTTGTTTCAACTCCGAACGTGGTTTTTGTGGCGAATAGTCAACTATAATTAAACCGCTTTCTGTTTGCCGTGCCGGATGTGGTAGCTTGCCAGTCTTCCACCACCGCCAAGCTGTTGTATAACTGATGCCTATTGCTTTTGCGTAATCGGGTAGTTTCATTTTGCCCTCCTGACTATATGGTACTACTATTGCTTACTGTTGCTTATAGTTTTAATAAAGTTTTACAATACTTAGGCTAACCGGAACAGGCCACTGACGGGACGGTTTTATGGGGCGATCGATTCCCCTCGCAGTCCGCGATCGTGTTAACATAAGTTAACATGAGTCTCGACTCAATCTGTTTAGTGTTAAAAGCCGTGTTCAGCAAAATCTTAAAAGATAAAGCTCAATACAGTTTGACACACCAACTTCGTGTAGTGTTTTCATAAAAAGTCAGGTCAGCTCAACCTGCATTCATGCCTGTGGACTAGAACCCGCCGACGGGATCTGGGCAAAGCAGGAAGTAAAGACGGCGGCCGCGATCGCAGTTAGGGATGGTTTCTATCTGGGCTGCCACAGCAGCACATCTCAAGCTAGTATTAGTTGAGATCGCCAGACAGAAACGGCAAGTCAAACACAAGCTAACATCCAAAAAGAAAACCTTTCATACCAACAAGTTTATGACAACAACACCCGCAGGCAACATCGAAGAAAAAATTGAAGAAGAACTAGAAAGCGCTCGTACCGTCTGTGACTTGAAGGGCGCCACTTCCGGGGAATGTGCAGCAGCGTGGGACGCAGTTGAAGAACTGCAAGCTGAAGCTTCCCACCAAAAGCAAGTCAAACCTAAGAATTCTTTTGAAAAGTATTGCGACGACAATCCTGACGCTGCTGAGTGCCGCATCTACGACGAATAAACGAGCAACTTAGTTTTCTCCCTTCGATCCCGCGCCGAAATTAACTTTTGGCGCGGGATTTTTTGATCGGTTTATGAAGCAACTAAGGAATGAGAATTAAATAACTTACAATTTTTTTTATTGTTCTTGTGGGATGGGCGTCCCGCCCGTCCTTTCTGGACGGGCGGGACGCCCATCCCACAAATATGTGTAAATTATTTAATTCACGATCCTAAGAAGACCTAAAAAGACCGCCGTCTTATCTCATCCCTGCTTTTTGAGCGCTTTTGTAGTAAAATCTGTCAGAAATAAGTAAGTATATTTTCCCAAAGATGTTTAGTCTTTTATTGGCAGCCACCGGGCCTTGGTTTCAACCACTTGTGTGGATGGATTACCGGTTGTCGGTGTTATTAACCATTTCGATCCCGCTGGTAGTGCTGATTTGGGCTGTTTTTGCTTCATCTGACGCGATCGCCCGTTTGTTGATGATTTATTGGCGGGTGGCGAGTTTGTTGGCAATTACACTTTACCTGATGATGGCTGCACTGCCTGTAAGCTTTGTGTCGTCGGTGATGGGGAGGGCATTGATTCCTGCTTGTCTGTGGTTTTGGGAAGATTTAAACGACGAAATTGCCGATCGACCGCAGTCGTCTTTAAAGCTGGCTTTTACAGCTTGGCGGTGGGCGATTACTGTTTACAGCGGTTTGGGCGCCCTAGCTCAAATTCCCTTCTTAACCTGTGCCTTTAAATCTCAAATACAAGTAATTGACGAACCTTTTTGCAGCGTTTGGTTTGACCCGCCTTGGCTGTACAAACAGATGTTTCATGCTAAAGCAAGCCCTCAATTTTTGGGATTTTTGGGTTTGACAGGTTTAGCAATTTATGTGGTTTACTTATCATACTTTGTCCTAATTAGATTGGGAAAACAAGGCAGATCTGCTACAGGGAATTAAGTTGATTTCAAGGAAGTATTTGCTTCCTAAATTCCTGTTAATCTCTTCAAAAAAACTCAGAAATAAAAAACGGGGCAAATTTACGGAAAAATAAAAACAATAAGAGGATGGTAGAAGTGGGTGTAATGTTAGTGGAAAAGACTGTGATTGATAGCAAAGAAGCATACTTACAATGCTTAGAAAAGCTGATTTGGGCGATCGCTCGCCTCAACGCAGAAGTCGAACCAACCGAACTAGCTCGGATTGCCGAACTTATAGTTCAGCCGATGACCGGGCCCTGGCGGTTTTTCCATACTCCCGAACATATTTTTGAGGTCGGGGGAAATCAAGATGCGATCGAGGTTTTGGCAGCTTTATTTCACGATATCGTCTACGTACAAGTCGATCACAGCATTAACTTTAACGTCAGCTACTACATCACTCCTGTTACCAAAGAGGTTAACAAACAGCTACGGATTCGGGAGCAATCTGAACTCCCTGCTGATGCTACCTTAGAAATGGTAATGCTCATATTCGGTTTTGTACCCGGAGAAGTGCTCAATCCCTTCGTCGGACAAAACGAATTTCTCAGCGCTTTAGTTGCAGCAAAATCTCTCGAACCATTTCTCAAGCGCGAGCAATTGCTTCAAATTGTCGCCTGCATAGAAGAAACAATTCCGTTTCGCTCCGCCGAGTGGGGAGTAACCCCAACTCGGCGCCTTTATGACCGCTTGCAAGCAATAACTAGCCTGTTTCACCTCAGTTTAACTGATGAGCAAATACGGGAAACCGTGAAAAAAGCTGTGCGAATTGCCAACCGGGATGTAATTAGTTTTGCTCACGAAAGTTCAGCCCATTTTTTGGCAAATACCTGGAATTTACTACCGGAAACTAATCACAATATTACCAGCTACGGTTTTTATACGGTTCGCGACTACCGAGTTGCTTTGCTGAAGATGGAGGGTTTTCTGACTTATCTCAAGCCCGAGGTGATTTTTCGGCAGTTTGAGGGAACCCCAGACGATCGCACATATCAGCGCTGGGAAACTACTGCTAGGTACAATCTCGAAATTTCCCAGCTTTATCTGGGGTGCAAACTGGCTGCTATCGCCCTACTGGAAGCTCTTTCTTCCGGTTTGGGACTCGATGTTTCTCTGGCCATGATGATGGGAGAACTGCCAGATAGAGCCGATAAAGGCATCCGTCTGGAAAGCTTTTTTCCTGAAATAGAGAAACCTCACCAACCTCAAACTCCTTTAGAAACAGAAGTATTCAATTTATTAGAAAATGGGCGGGCGAAAAGCAGTTCTAATACCGATTTGGAAAACTCCCCCCTAGCAACGTTTATGGTCAAAATTGTGGGATTTGACGAAATGCGCTATCAGTGCGATCGGGCTAAGCAATTTTTTAGGGCCAATCTGGAAGCCGATGACTTTATTACCGACTTTAACCCCATCGTTACAGAAATTGTCGTTGACTCAATTCTTAAGTTGTTTGAAACCCGCAAATCTACTATCTACCGATACTACGATATCACTTCTGAGTTAAAGTCCAAACCCCAGACCAATTTTCCGGTACGCCTCTCTCAATCAAATGATTGACTCGCTCCAAATACAGTGCAGCCGTTTTATCGTCAGGATTAACGGCTAAAACTTGATAAAAACAGATTTTAGCAGCCTTAAATTCGTGAGAGCGATAATGTTCTAAACCCCGTTCAAAATCAGTCTGAGTTTGTAACTTCATTTCCCTGAGCAACTCTGTTTCTGCATCGAGGACTTCATAGATAGAAATTGGCTGCTGTTTTCCCTTGACAATTACTCTATCTAAAAAACGGATTTGATACTGTTCGCGATCCGTCAAATTATCCAAAACTTTCTCGGAAATTATCAAAGATACTCCATATAACTTAGTGAGACTTTCCAGACGAGAGGCTAAATTGACATTATCCGAAAAAGCATCTCCCTGCATTCTCTCCGCTTCCCCAACTATACCCACCATCATGTGACCAAAATGCACTCCTACGCCGACTTGAATCGGTGGATATCCGCTGTGTATGCGATCGGCATTATATTCGTACACTTGTTGCAGTTTAGCGATTCCACCTTTGACAGCATCGTCAGCACCGTTGGGAAAAACAGCCATCATCCCATCTCCTAAATACTTGACAATAAAGCCGTGATGTTCTCTAATTTTTGGACTTACTTCTCGCAGGTAATCATTAACAAAGTCAAAGTTTTGCTGCGGAGTCATCGTTTCGGAAAGGGCAGTAAACGAGCGAATATCGCTAAACATGACTGCCATTTGTTTGCTGACATGATTCCCTAATTGGATATCCACAATGCTTTCTTTTTTCAAAAAGTCTAAGAAAGCATCGGGGAAAAATCGCCCGTAGGCGCTATTAGTTTGCGATAAATTGATGTGAGACTTAATTCTGGTTAACAGTTCGTCTTTCGAGAAGGGTTTAGTTAGATAGTCATTTGCTCCGAATTGAAATCCTGCTATTAAGTCTGATACTTGATTTTTGGCAGTTAGCATCACTACGGGCAACTCGTGAGATGGGTATTTCTCTCTGAGTTTAGCGCAGACTTCATAACCAGACATTCTGGGCATCATGATGTCGAGAATGATTAAGTCAAAATGCACCCCGCTTTCCAAGAGTGATAAGGCTTGTTCGCCGTTTAGTGCCTGAATGACACTGTAATTTTGTAGAGAAAGGTGATTGTTTAAAACTTGCAGGTTAATCGGATCGTCATCAACTATCAAAAGTTTAAATTTTTCGACTTCTAATAGCGCAGTGGCTTGCTTTACTGGATTCGGAGCGGGTTTAGGCACATTCCAATTGGAGGATAGATAAGTTTTATTTCTGTTGTTTTCTGATTCTGAATCCTGAATTGGCGATGCTAGCTGCCGATTTATTCCTGCTTCGCTAGGATGAATGGTTTCGGGAGAAAGAGGTAGGGTAAATGTGAAACGCGAACCGATGCCGATTTGGGATTCTGCGTATATTTTGCCGCCGTGGAGTTCGACAAATTGTTTGGAGAGTGTCAAACCTAAGCCTGTGCCTCCGTATTGCCTGACTGTGGAACCGTCGCCTTGTTCAAATGGTTCAAAAATGCGATCGAGATTAGCGACAGAAATTCCGATTCCTGTGTCGGAAACCGTGACAGCTATTTGAAAATCTGGGTTTGATGCTGGGAGATTTGACGGGGACACTCCCAGAGATGTTTTGCCGTCGGTATCTACAATTGCTGCTGATATTTTTACCGTGCCGGATTCCGTAAATTTAATCGCATTTCCAATTAAATTGTAGAAGATTTGTTGCAGGCGGTTTTCGTCGGCTAAAACTAATGGCAAATCTGAATCGATGGCATTAATTAATTCTAAATCTTTGCCAGCCGTTAAATGTTGACAAACGGTGAGAATCACTTCGACAATTGACCTCAATCCTACACTCTGAAGCTGCAATTCTAGTTTCTGATTTTTGAGTTGGGCAAAGTCAAGAATGTTGTCAACAAGTTCGTTGAGTCGCCTGCCACTGCTGGCAATCATTGAGAGGTTTTGTTGTTGAATTTCTGATAACGTTCCGGTGGCGCCGTCAATCATTGATTCGGCAATGCCGATCATTCCGTTAAGGGGAGTTCGGAATTCGTGGGAAGTGTTGGCTAAGAATTCGTCTTTGAGTTTGTCGAGTTGCTGCAATTCTTGATTCTGAGTTTCTAGGGTATTGAAGGATATTTGCAGTTGAGATGCCATGCTGGTAAAGGATTTGGCTAGCTGCCCTACTTCGTCGGTGCGATCGAGATCCAGCTCAACTTTGTGCTCCCATTCTCCTCCCGCAAGGTTTTTGGCTGCTGCGTTTAATCGGAGAATTGGCTTTGTGAGCGATCGCGCTGTCAAAGTTCCAATAATTATTGATAGAAATAGGGCAGCGATACAAAGTAAAATAGTGCTGCGGGTGTTGCTATTGATTTCATCCATGAAATCGTTTGCTGGAATTACTACCACCACCAACCAATCCAGTCCTACCTGGTCTTTATAGGACAGAATATGTACAAAATTAGATTGATTGTTAAGTTTAAATTGTAGCTTTTGTGGTGGTTCAACTAAGCTCAAGTTGAAACTACTAATTATGTGTTTTGCTGCCGATGCAGTTAAGGGATTTGTGCTATCAATTGCTGGCAAGCGTTGCAATTTGCCACTGGCGTCAGTAATGTACGGTTTTTCCTCCGTCGAACTGCCAACTATTGCGCCCGATCGCTCCATAATAAATACCTGACCCGATCGACTAATTTTGATTTTTCTAAGAAAATCGCTAATTTGACCCAAAAGAATATCGACTGCCATGATGCCACGAAAGTCGCCCTTCTTATCATAAAATGGCTGAGCCACCGTGATTCCCAAATCGCCTTGAAAAAATGTATAAATCGCAGTCCATATCGGTGATTCGGCTGCGGTTGCACCAATGTACCAAGGGCGAGTTCGCAAGTCATAAGTTGGTTCAAAACGCAACAGCTTCGTTCGATCGCCGAAAGCATCTAGCTCATAAAAAGAACGTCGGGGAAAGTTTTCTGTAATTCTGGTAACTAATTGACCAGATTCCTCTCGACTAACTCCAATAAACTGACCTTCTTTCGTCCCTAAATAGATTTGACGCACCGATGAAAATATTTTTACCTGCTGCCAAAAGGAGCGTTCAGTTTCTAGAAAATCTTCAGGTCTCAGTTTCCCAAGTTGAGCTGCACCTGCGTTGAGTTGGACAATATTATAAGGTTTTTCTAAGTAATGCGCGAGGTGTTCTTGAATGCGCCCACTGATTTCGCCCTGCAAGTTGTCTGCAAGTTTTTGAATTGCTTGTTGTCCATTTTTGAACGACAAATATCCAACTATACTGACTACGGCGAAAGTTTGCACGACGAATGGCAATGTCAACGCTAAACCGAGGGGCATAGTACCAGATATTTTTGCGATCGATCTACTAATTATTTTCACTAACATAATAAATAGTCTAACTTCTCAGAGATCCAGCCCAAATCCGCAGATTGTTGCATTTGAGCATAATTAGTAATTAGTTTCAGCTAATTGGCGATCGCGAATTCCGCGCAAATTAGCAATACTGGCTGCGTGATGTAATAAAAAGCACCGAGTCAAACATACGCAAATTCCCCAATTTAACGCATTGTACCTCATGATATAAATCTCCGCTACACAATTATTCCCTGCTACTTTACATAATTAAGTGCGGCCTCATAGAATGTCTAATTAAGTCAACCCTCAACCCTCAACTCTCAACATCCATCTGTTACATCCATTAAAATATATTAGCCAACTTCCTTTCTTGTGTCACTCATCTAAGCTACCTCAAACAAGCGTCACTAGAAAAAGCGACTGTTAAACCGCTTTTCCCCACAGCTACAACTGGGGAATAGCAAGTCTAGCAACTCGCAAACAACCAAGGTCAAATCAAAAAACCATCCAAAGCACAAACGCAATTCACATTAAATGACGTTGGGGCTGTTATTGTTACTTACTACCTGAAACTATGCCGTTATCCAAAATGAAAATATCCGCTAACTTCAGCGATGGTTGAATGCCAGCGGAGCTTGTTGGGCAATTACTGATAGAGCATTCAGCGGGCTTATTTCCCGCACCAATACTAGAAGTTTGTGACAACGGCAGATGAGCGAGGGAACACTCGACTATTGATAGCAGCGCATCTAAACTTTATCGCATCAAATCGCCAAATTATATTTGTTTTGCAACATAAATATTAATTTTGGCAGTCAACTATCGTTCGCAATTGAATTAATCATGTATAAATCTGATAACTTTTGTTACCGCCTAATTGTTGGCAGTTTAGCAGGATCGATTATGATTTCACTTACTTTTGGCATGACACTCTCTGTCATGGGCAAGGAAATCCCTCCGCTTTTTGTTGTGATTGGCAGTAATGCGATCGGCGCCATCTCCGGTCTGCTAGCTCCTTCACCTTCAGAAAAAGAAGCAGAAAAAAAATAGGTTGTTTGTGCAGCAAGTCTATTCAACCTTACTGACTAGGTAAGTAGTTGCGCTTCAGCGCGCTCTTTATAAGACAATACAGTTGACTTAAGAAAAATCTGACTTGCCCAAAATGGCTATATTGCCAGAAAATCGTCAGATTAAATTCATCAAAAGCATTAAGTAAACCGTATTGAAATACAATCCACTCCATCAAGAGAAGAGTTTTGAACCACAGAGGGCGCAGAGGGCGCAGAGGGCGCAGAGTATTGCGAGGGTTTTGGATGTCGTAAAAAAACCTTTTATCCCTCCCCTCTCTGTGTTCTCTGTGTTCTCTGTGGTAAAATATTCTTAATATCTACTTCACCTCTTTATAATCCAAAAATCGTCAGATGAAATTCATCAAAAGCGTTAAGTAAACCGTATTGCTTTATAAGATTAGGAAAGAGCGCGATGAAGCGCAACTACATACCTTGGCTCAAGTGCGCCATATCGAGAAAATCCCCAGATCTTAATAGTTGGGGATTTTCGTATTTGAATATGTCATTAAAAAATAGTTGCGAGTAGCGATACTTAAGCTAATTTGAACCAAAAAATCCCGATATTATCTTCGTCAATATAAAATATTTTTTTATATGAAATAACCAAGCACTATCTCAATACGCTAAAGAATTGGTTGAAAGCCTCTCTCTTTGGCGTAGAAATTAAAATCAGACGATTCATTACTCCAATCCTCGGACTTCTAGGTAGAGGTCGCTATCCCAGGTCAACTGTCAACTGTCAACTGTCAACTGTCAACTGTCAACTGTCAACTGAACGAACCTCGTTTCTTCTGTCACTCATCTGAGCTACCTCAAACAAGCGTCACTGAAAAAAGCGACTGTTAAAGCACTTTCCACCACAGCTACAACTAGGGAATAGCAGGTTCAAACAACTTGCAAACCACTAATCCCCAATAAAACCATGCAAACCACAAACGAAATTCACGCTCAATTACCGATGTGCTCTTCCTTGCCCACACTGCGACGAAATGATAGCAGCCCTGCCGCCAATAAAGACGTGCGCTATCTCCAACAATCCTTAGTTAAAAAAGGATATCCCGTAGCAACTGATGGATTCTTCGGCGCCAAAACCGAACAAGCAGTCATCAATTTTCAAAAGAAAAATAAGATTACTGTTGATGGCATTGTTGGCCAGCAAACTTGGACGAAATTAGGCGCTTGCGTTAGCGAACCTCCTTGTTAAATCACTGCCAACATTTGCCCGCACTTCTTTGTCGATCGCAACTTGCAAACAATAAATGGAGAATCCAACCATGCAAACCACAAACGCAACTCGCCTTGAATTACCTTCCTGCCGTTATTTTCCCCTACTCCAACGCAACGATGCTGTCACCCAAAATGAGGATGTCCGCTACCTCCAACGAGTTTTAAATGTCAGTGGAGCTTCCCTAGATACTGATGGATCGTTCGGCGCGAAAACCCAACAAGCAGTCATCAGTTTTCAACAGCAACAAAAAATCGCTGCTGATGGCATTGTCGGCCCAAAAACTTGGAATAAATTGGGCGTTTGTACAACTATATTTTAAAGTTTGTACTACCATATTTTAAACAGAGTAGGGCGTGCCGTGCGCGCCCTATCTTTTATAGCAACCGCGCCCGATGCTGAGGACGTTTTTAATTGCTGACACCAATGCGATCGATTCGGGAGCATCTCATTTTTGAAAAAAGCATTTTTTATTATAGTGCTGTCCCCGCTCAAAAAAGGATCGTAGTACGGACTTCAGTCCGCTCTTTAAAAAATGCTTCTTGCAAAACTGAGATGCTCCCAACTAAAGTCTTCTTCCCGAATCCCTGTTTTTACCAGAAGAGCAAAGCCGAAGCGAACCCTCTTCCTTAGGAGCGCGAATTAAATAATTTACACATATTTGTGGGATGGGCGTCCCGCCCGTCCAGAAAAGACGGGCGGGACGCCCATCCCACAAGAACAATAAAAATTGTAAGTTATTTAATTCTCCTTCCTTAGAAAAGCTGCCTACTTTTCCGCCCCGTCTTCCACCCCAGACCACCCCTCGGGTACTCCATACATTCGATACTTGCGAGAGCGCTTGAAATATAGCGTTGCTACCAGATCCTCAGGATTGATTTCTAAAATATTCTCAAATACTTTTTGAGCAGCAACAAATTTTTTCTGGTAGTAAAAATTGAGAGCTTCTTGAAAAATCTCCGCAGTTTGCTGTTTGAGGAGAATGCTTTGTTCTGTTTCTGCATCATAAATTTCAAATACCGACACAGCAGTTGTCTTTCCTTTCACCGTTACTCGATCGACAAATCTGTAGTTGTATGTTTCTGAATCGTCCAGGCGATCGATAATTTCACCGCTAACGAGAATTCCAGAGCCGTAAACCTTAGTCAATCCTTCCAAACGAGACGCGAGATTCACCGCATCAGAAATCACGGTACTTTCCATCCGTTCTCGCTCGCCAATTGTACCCAACATCAAATTGCCCGCGTGCAAACCAATGCCGATCGCGATCGGCAACAAGCCGTTTTGTTCTCGCTGCTCGTTGTAGATACTCAATTCTTTTTGCATATCAATTGCTGCTCGCACACCATCTGATGGAGATGTCGGAAACAAAGCCATGACTGCATCGCCAATATATTTGTTGATAAACCCGTTGTTTTCCCTGATTGCAGGACTCACCCTTCCCAAGTAACTATTAATAAATGCAAAGTTTTCGGCTGGTGTCATCTGTTCTGAAAGTACCGTAAAAGAGCGAATATCAGCAAAAAGTACAGTCATATTCTTTTCCTGATTGTCGCCTAATTTGACTTCAATAATACTCGGTCTTTCAAGCAAATCTAAAAAATCATGCGGCACAAACTTGCCGTAAGCTGCATTCAGTTTTGCCATACTAATTTGCGTCTTGATTCTGGCTAACAATTCCTTTTTGATAAAAGGTTTAGTTATATAATCATTCGCTTCTGAGTTAAAAGCTTCTACCAAGTCACTCGTTTGATTTTTGGCCGTCACCATCAGAATTGGTATTTCTAAAGGTGAGTATTGTTGGCGAACTGCTCGACAGACTTCATAACCAGTCATCTGCGGCATCATTACGTCGAGTAAAATCAAGTCTGGCTTAAATCCTGATTCAATCAGATTTAAAGCTTCTCTGCCGTTGATCGCTTGAGCGATCGCATAGTTTTCCAGAGCGAGATTATTGATAATGACCTGAATGTTAATTGGTTCATCATCGACCACTAAAACTTTTACTTTTTCACCTTCTTCTATCAAGTCCCTTTTGGTTAAGATAGTAGAATTTACTAGAGATGATTCGGAGTCTAATTCAGGAGCAAGCAAAATCTCCTCGCCCTCGGTTAAACCAGGCTGTTTGCTGTTAATTTCCGGCTGACTCTCTGAGACTGGTAAAGTAAAAATAAATTGGGAACCTACGCCTACACTTGAAGATACCGAGATTTTACCGCCGTGTAATTCCACTAATTTCTTGGCAACAGTTAACCCTAAACCCGTCCCACCATATTCTCTAGCAGTGGAACCGTCAGCTTGTTCAAATGATTCAAAAATTTGCTCTAATTTATTTTCGGGGATGCCAATGCCTGTGTCGGATACAGTAATCGCCAATTGGGGATTAGGTGATGATTCTTCATGGCTCGTTATCAATGCTGCTGAAATCTCAACTGTGCCGCTTTCAGTGAATTTAATCGCGTTGCCGATTAAGTTATAAAGTATTTGCTCCAAACGATTCTCGTCGGCTGCTATTGGTGGCAATTCCGGAGCAACTGAGTTAATCAATTGCAATTTTTTTGTGCCTACCAATGGCTGACATAATTTGAGAATCACAAAGACGATTTCTCGGAGGTTGACTGACTTAGTTTGCAGTTCAAGACTTTTGTGTTTGAGCTGAGAAAAGTCGAGGATATCGTTTATTAAAGAAGCCAATCTTTTTCCTGACGATGCAATCAAAGCTAAGTTGAAATTGGTCGTTTCTGGCAGTTTTCCGGTAGCACCGTCTATCAAAGATTCTGCAATCCCAATAATGCCGTTGAGGGGAGTGCGGAGTTCGTGGGAAGTATTGGCTAAGAATTCGTCTTTCAGTTTGTCCAGTTGCTGCAATTGGGTATTTTTAGTTTCTAAGGCACTAAAAGATGTTTGCAGTTGTGCTGCCATGCTGTTAAAAGCAGTAGCAAGCACGCCCAACTCGTCGGAACGATCGAGCTTGACAGTTCTGTCAAATTGTCCTTGAGACAAATCTATTGCTGCATCTTTTAATTTTAAAATTGGTTTGGTAATCCAGCGAGAAGTGCAAATTCCGATCGCAGTAGCTACAGCCAAAGCTGCCAGACATAGCAAGATTGTAGTTCTATTGCCGGCATTTATTTGTTCCATAAAATCGGCTTCTGGAACGACGACGACAATGAGCCAATCTAAACCTTTGCCATCTTGGAATGGCATAACTTTTAAAAATTGCTGCTTCCCGTTGATTTCAAAATGGATTAGTTTCGATTCGGTAATTTGCTGCAAGTCTTGAAAGTGACTTTCTAAGTATTTAGCTGTACTCTGGGTTACGATATCGCTGCTTTCTTTGACTTGAAACTGTTGTTTTTTACCGTTTTTGTTGCGGAAAGGTTTTTCTGGGGTGGAAGTTGCCAGCAGCGTTCCCTTTCTTTCGATAATAAAAGTTTGACCGGATTTGCCTATTTTGAGGCTGTTTAAAAATTCACTGATACTGTCCAGACGTAAAGCAGTAATTAATACTCCGTCTAGCTGTTTCTGGTTGTTGTAAACTGGTTGCAGCGCGCTGAGGAGCAGTGTGGGTTCTAGCGAGGAGACATCCACTGAACTCCAAGTGGTTTTGCCTGCTACAGAGGCATCTTTGTATAAAGGGTTCTGTCGGATGTCGAAGTTTTTGATGGTGGCTGCTATTTTTGTGCGATCGCCACTATCATTAGTATTGTAGGAATAAAAATTAAATTTGGTAGACGGGCCGGAGGCGTTAATCAACAAAGTCCCATTCGACATCTTTTCGCCAGTGCGGTATTCTCCATTGCGATTGGCGAATGAGGTAAAATTGATATAAGGATATAATTGCACTTGCCGCCACAGATACTTTTCCCAAGCTGGCAAGTCTTTGATGTTCACAAAACCCAACTTCAGTGCATCCAGCTTGCTTTGATTGATCTGGTGCGGAGTTTGCAAATAAGTTATCAAATTTTGCTCAATGCGATTGCTCACTTCCCCCATTAACTGATCTGCAAGATCGTTCACGGCTTTTTGAGAGTTCTTAAATGATAAATATCCCACAATTCCCACTGCCGCAAATACTTGCAAGACAAACGGAACTATGAGTACAGTTTGCAGCGTCGTTTTTCCTGAAAGTTTGGCAGCTAAGCGATTGAGAGAAAAAGTTGACATAACATTAATTTAGATTAAAAGACACGGTTTATACTCGGAGGGAAGCTACACCACTGTTAAGTATTGTAAACCTTGTTGTAGTTGAACAAAAGTTACACAATAACAGCCTGATTCTAGGTTGTTTCCTGAATCGCTGTCAAACCTGAGATTTTTTATAGAAACCAGGTTTTTTTTCGCATAGCTTTACGCATTATATTCGATTATGAAGTCAAATCTAGCGAACTCTACAGCGGATTTTCGGGGAAATTCCCCATTTTGGGTCTTCAGGCTTCGGTATGAATATATTATGACTGAGACTAGCTCCAGAAAAATCGATGAAGACCTGAAAATTTCTGACTTCAGATTGATGCTACTTTTACTACTTTTCATCCAAACATTCTATCCCCGACCATCCTTCTGGAACTCCATACATTTGATGTTTCAGAGAGCGCTGGTAGTAGATTGCTGCCAACTTATCTTGAGGATTTGTTTCGCAAATATTCTTAAAGATTTTTTGCGCTTTAGGAAAATTTTGCTCGACATAAAGCTGTATACCTTGTTGAAATACAGCAGCAGTTTCCTGTTTTAGCTGAATGCTTTGTTCTGTTTCTGCATCATAAATTTCAAACACCGACACGGCAGATGTTTTCCCTTTTACGGTGACTCGATCGACAAATCGGCACAGATATTGCGATCGATCGCCCAAACGCTCTAAAATTGATTCAGTAACGAGAATTCCAGAGCCGTAAACCTTAGTCAATCCTTCCAAACGAGACGCGAGATTCACCGCATCAGCAATCACGGTACTCTCCATCCGTTCTTCTTCGCCAATCGTACCCAGCATTAAAGTGCCCGCGTGCAAACCAATACCGATCGTAATTGGTGCGTAATCCCTTGTTTGTCGGCGATCGTTGAAAAGAATAACTTGTTTTTGCATTTCCACTGCCGCGCGAACAGCATCATCTGCCGACTCAGGAAATAGTGCCATAATCGCATCGCCAATATATTTATCAATGAAACCTTTGTGATCGCGAATTACCGGACTGACTCGACTGAGGTAGCTGTTGAGAAAATTAAAATTTTCTTGGGGAGTCATAGCTTCGGAGATAGTTGTAAAGGAGCGAATATCAGAAAATAAAACTGTCATTTCTTTCTGGATTTGATCGCCTAGTTGAACATCAACAATACTTTCGTGTCCCAAAAATCGCAGAAAGTCGTGGGGCACAAATCTACCATAAGCTGCATTGATTTTTGTGAGACGGATGTGAGTTTTGATTCGAGCTAGCAATTCATTTTTGAGAAAAGGTTTAGTTAAAAAATCATTGGCTCCTGCATTGAAACCTTGCACTAAGTCAGATACTTGATTTTTCGCGGTTAGCATGACGATTGGCAATTCGCTAGCCGTGAATTTCTCCCTGACTTTATCGCAAACTTCGTAACCAGTCATCCGTGGCATCATGATATCTAGCAATATTAGATCGGGTTTGTAGCCTCTCTCGATAAGAGCTAAAGCTTCTCTACCGCTGCTAGCTTCGGCAATTGTATAATTTTCAAGAAGTAGATTGTTAGTTAATACCTGAATATTTACAGGTTCGTCATCTACAATCAAAATTTTTACTTTGTTGTTTTTCAAAGAACATTTAATCGCACTCGAACTGTTATTGTTAAAATTTGGTGGAGCAGCTTCATTAATTATCAACTTGCGCTCTTCTGTTCTCGAAACTAAAGAATGTCGAGCAGTTGCTGGCAACTGCTTGTCATCGAGATATTGATTTTTAGAAATTGGCAAACTAAAGGTAAACTGGGAACCAACACCGAGTTCTGAAGATACTTGAATTTCGCCACCGTGCAGCTCGACTAACTGCTTTGTAACTGCCAAACCTAAACCAGTTCCTCCGTGTTCTCTAGCAGTGGAGCCGTCTGCTTGTTCAAAGGATTCAAAAATTCGTTCTAACTTATCTTCAGCAATGCCAATTCCCGTATCGGATACGGTAATTTGCAGTTTTGACCTGACAATTAAAGATAGAAGCTGGCTCGTTACTGAACTTTCTTTTTTTGCCAACTGCGGCGATTCCAAGCCGATCGCATTCGCCGAAATTTCTACAGTACCATTGTCGGTAAATTTAATCGCATTGCCGATCAAGTTGTAAAGAATTTGTTGCACCCGATTTTCGTCGGCATCCACCAGGGGAATGTCGGGAGTGACTGAATTAATCAACTGCAAGTTTTTTGTGCCAATTAGAGGTTGAGAAAGAGTTACTACGATATCGACAATTTCTCGAATGCCGACGGGCTTGATTTGCAGTTCAATATTTTTGTGTCTCAGCTTGGAGAAATCGAGAATGTCGTTGATGAGATTTGACAGTCTTCTGCCACTAGATGCAATAATTTCTAGATTGGAAATAGTCAGTGCTGGTAATTGTCCTGTAGCACCATCGATCAAAGATTCTGTTAAACCGATAATGCCGTTTAGTGGGGTGCGGAGTTCGTGAGAAGTATTGGCTAAAAATTCGTCTTTGAGTTTGTCAAGTCGCTGCAATTGAGCATTTTGATGCTCTAATTTTGTGAAAGATACTTCCAATTGACCGGCCATGCTGTTGAAGGCATTAGCTAATTTTCCTAGTTCGTTAGATGAGGCAATATTTACCCGAGTTTCCAATATGCCGCTAGTCATTTGAGTAGCTGCGGATGTTAGAGATTTTAAAGGATTTGTGAGCGATCGCGCAAAAGCGACTCCCAAGCCCACGGCGGCGAGGGCGCTGACGGTGGTAACTGCACCCATGACGTAGATGAGCGATCGCACAGGAGCGTAAGCTTCGGCTGTAGGTAGCTCTACAACCACCATCCACTGTACCCTGCGGACGATCGCACCCGTTCCCATGACTTCTTCCCCGTGCCAGCCTCGATAAACCAGCGGAGATTGCATTCCCGAAGCTAAAGCTAATTTCGATAACTCTCCCACAAACGATCGCCCTTTCAAATCTGGGAGTAAATACGGATTAACCTTGTTTCCTGTTTCCGAAATCAGCACCGAGCGGTTGTCGATAACATAGCTGTATCCAGTTTTTCCAACTTGCGATCGGGCTGCAATTTGAATTAAAAAGTTTAGACTTACTCTGGCAAATAATACTCCAGCAATTTTATTTTTACTGTCACGAATAGGTACGGCTAAATTAACAACATTAACCGTTGTCTTCATATCGACATCTACCGAGCTAACATAATTTTGAGCCTGTCGAAACGTCTCCCAAAATAGAGGCGCATCTCCCGAAATACCTGCTAAACTTAAGCTAGATGTAGAGTATGATTCGTAAGGCGACATTACTTGTACGACTTGACCTTTACTGTTTAAAATTCCCACCACTTCGTAGGCGCTGTTGCTATTGATTAATCCTTCAAGAATGCTGCGCTGAGTTTCAGTATTAAATTCTGTTAGGCCACGCAATTCTGACAAATAATTGAGTTGGCGCTGCAAGTTATCCAGATAAGCGCTAATTTGGGCGGCCGCAGCTTGCGATCGCTCGTACTGAAGCTGTTTTGTCTGTTCTATTTGTCCCCGAAAGCTGAGGTAAGCTAACGTACTCCCTGCCATCAATACGCTTGCCACAACAATCGAGACAAAACCATAACGCAGTTGATTGGCAATTGAGGACATTTGATTCTGCTACTTAACAGTTTTAACTCTCTTTCTCTAGGATACACCTAATTTCATTTTTCGTAGCGCTGCTACAATCGCCACCTTTAATTTATCGTTACCTTTGGCTAACTTGTGGTTTTATAAATCTAATTTTTGTTTCCAGATCCGATCTTCAATCCAAATTCGATCCGGCAGGAGTCCCAACCTAAAGAAAATTTCAGCAATGCGTTGTTGTTCTTCAACTGCCCTATCTTGAATTGGTAACAAATCGTAGGTACGGCTTTTAGTTAAACTTCTAGCTGTGGTTTTTTTCATTCCGGTTCGAGCGGTAATAAAGTCTACTGCTCGCTCGGGATTTTTAGTTATCCAATTAGCCATCTGTCGCGTTTCTCCCATGACTGTTTTAACAATATCGGGAAAGTCGCTAGCAAAAGAGCGACTTGCCAAATAGAAGTTTCTGTCATTGATCAGTTGCTCGCTATCAGTCAGGAAATGAGCAGGCATGGTTTCCTGTAACTTAGCTAAAAACGGCTGCCAAACCGCCCAAGCATCAACTTCGCCTCTCAGAAATGCTTCCTGAGCTTTTGGCGGAGACAAATCGACTAATTCGGCATTTTTTAACTTCAATCCGCCTTGAGTTAACGCCCGAATTAACAAATAGTGAGCTGATGTTTTCCGAGTGGCTGCTATTTTCTTGCCTTTAAGATCTGCGAGAGTCCGAATAGGAGAATTTTCAGGAACTATGATGCCAATGCTGCCAGGTAAAGCTGAATCATTAGCAATATAAACGAAAGGTATGCCCTCTGATTGGGCAAAAATTGGCGGCGTAACTCCTGCATAACCCAGATCGATTTTTCCTTGTCCTATTGCTTTTAAAATTGGTGGCCCTGTGACAAATTCCGTCCATTCTACAGACCATCCCATTTTTGCTAAACGGGTTTCCAAAGATCCTTTAGCTTTGAGATAAAACAGGGATCCGAAAGGCTGATGGCCGATTCTTACTATTTTTGTTAAGTTTGAGAATGAGTTTGTTTTTTTTGCTGTAAAGCTATTTATCAGATCGGAGTTGCAACTTGCTACAGTTAAACTCAAGCAAAAAAATAGTATAAATAGCAGCGAATATTTCCAAGCCAAATGCTGTTTAATATTTTGAATCAAAAACGATAATTGAAACCTCGGCTTTTTGTGGCTCATAAAATATCGTCGAAGTAGGTTGTGCAGGAGTAATATTTTCCAGATGTTTTTGACAATACTTATATTACAATACGGTTCAGTTAACAATCTAATTGCTTTGCGCGCAGATAAATTCATTGAGAAGCACCATAGTCTTTGCGATTGCTTCGCTAAGAGCTCGCAATGACATACTTCGCTAACCCAAGCGTATTGACTTATATTATGTCCGCTGATTTCCGGGTGTTAAAAAAGGTAGAATTAAATATAAAATTTTGGCTGGCTGTCTCTGAAATTAGCGACCAAATTAAGCTATATTATAGCAGATTTCAGGAATGTGAGATTTGCTATGGCTGACTCTATTGCTCGCCGTTTGGAACAATACACGATCGCCCGATCGCACGAAGTGTTAATCGTGAAGGCCGAAATAGACGGCGAATTCGACGAAATTGCTATTTTTAAAGGGTTTTCTAGCTCCCTGGTGCGATCGACCGCGAGCGATCCAGAAGTGCCAGTTTTGCCGGAGACAGCAAAGATTGTTAGTGTCGATCGGCTCTATAGTCCCTACAATCCAAATAACCCCCGCTATATCGAGCAAGGGCTATCTTGGGAAACAATGCAATTTCTCTTGTCCGAAGCCGGAGTTTAGAAGACCGGGCGGTTTCAACCGCCGTCTATACAAGAACACCGGGCGGTTTCAACCGCGTCTATACAAACAAAACCCTTCTAGTGCGGGTTGAAGAACTGGCGGTTAACATTACGTTATTTTCTTCAGTCCGCGGAGGCGGACTTTGTTTTTGTAGGCGCGGTTTCAACCGTACGTCCTATCTAAATCGTGCCGCCGGCCGCTTGAAAACGAGCTCTCGCGCGTTTGATTGCTTGCTTAGCTTGAATTTGCTCTTGCAAAGTGCCACTAGCAGAGCTTTCCAAACGAGCTTCTGCTTCGGTGTAAGCAGTACGAGCAGCTTCTTTATCAATCGTTTCGCCTTTCTCAGCGCCGTTGACAAGGATAGTTACTTGGTTTTCTTGGATTTCTGCAAAGCCGCCCATCAGAGCAATAGACACCCATTCCTTACCAGGACGGACGCGCATCACTCCGGTATCCAAAGCAGTCAACATCGGAGCGTGACCGGTCAAGATACCCAATTGGCCTGTCGTGCTTGGCAGAATTACTTCTTCAGCATTAGAATCCCAAACAGTTTTGTCTGGGGCCACTACGCGCACAGTTAATGTCATAAATAGTGAATTGGGAATTGGGAATTGGGCATTGGGAATTGGGCATTGGGCATTGGGCATTGGGCATTGGCCAAACAGGTAATTGGTTATTTGTTAGTTTCAATAACCAATAACCAATTACCAATTACCAATTACCCATTACCCATTACCCATTCCCTACTTTCTACTTAGCGTCAGCCTTCATTTTTTCAGCTTTGGCGATCGCTTCGTTGATATCGCCAACCAAATAGAAAGCTTGTTCAGGTAACTCATCAAGTTCGCCACCCAAAATCATTTGGAAGCCCTTAATGGTATCAGCCAACTTGACGTACTTACCGGGGGAACCGGTGAACACTTCTGCTACAAAGAACGGTTGAGACAAGAAGCGTTCAATTTTGCGAGCGCGAGAAACAGTCAAGCGGTCATCTTCCGACAGCTCGTCCAAACCCAAAATCGCAATAATATCTTGCAATTCCTTGTAGCGTTGCAAAATAGACTGCACCTGACGCGCAACACCATAGTGTTCTTCGCCTACAATGCTAATTTGCAACATTGTGGAGGTAGATTCCAGGGGATCAACAGCCGGATAAATACCCTTCGCAGCCAAACCGCGAGACAACAAAGTTGTAGCGTCTAAGTGAGCAAAAGTCGTAGCCGGCGCTGGATCAGTGAAGTCATCCGCAGGTACGTACACAGCTTGAACCGAAGTAATCGAACCTTCGGTAGTCGAAGTAATCCGTTCTTGCAAGTCGCCCATGTCTGTACCGAGAGTCGGCTGATATCCCACAGCCGAAGGCATCCGACCCAACAAAGCCGATACCTCAGATCCCGCTTGTACGAACCGGAAGATGTTGTCAATGAACAAGAGTACGTCTTGCTTGCTGACATCGCGGAAGTATTCGGCCATCGCTAGAGCCGACAGGCCCACGCGCATCCGAGCACCTGGTGGCTCGTTCATTTGACCGTATACTAGGGCAATTTTCGATTTGCTGCGGTCTTTTTCGTCAATAACCCCAGACTCGATCATTTCTTTGTAAAGGTCATTACCTTCACGGGTGCGCTCGCCCACACCGCCAAACACGGACACGCCGCCGTGAGCCTTGGCGATGTTGTTCACGAGTTCCATCATGATCACGGTTTTGCCGACGCCTGCGCCGCCGAACAAACCGATTTTGCCACCGCGACGGTAGGGAGCCAGGAGGTCGATGACCTTGATCCCTGTTTCAAACACCGAAGGCTTGGTTTCTAGTTCGGTGAAAGCCGGCGGCTGGCGGTGGATGGGCATACTTTCGGAAGTATTGACCGGGCCGAGGTTGTCTACGGGTTCGCCGATGACGTTAAAAATACGGCCGAGAGTCGGGATTCCGACGGGAACTTGGATCGCTTCCCCGGTATCTAATACTTCCATACCGCGCATTAAGCCGTCGGTGGTACTCATGGAAACTGCACGCACTTGGCTGTCTCCGAGGAGTTGCTGAACTTCGCAGGTAACAGAAATGTCTTGACCTGCTTCGTTTTTGCCGGCGATCGTAATAGCGTTATAGATTTGGGGCAGTTTGCCGCCTGGGAATTTTACGTCTACAACTGGCCCGATGATTTGGGTGATGTAGCCTACGTTCGTTTTTGTTGCGGTGGATACCATGAATAGTGCCTTTGTTAGGATTCTATTTTTCCCGTTGTGGAAAAACTCTTAACATTTAGAAATGCTATTTCTCAGAGTACCACTGAACAGACTCACTATTTAGATTTGTATGGGGATGCTTAAGAGTCATTTTTTTGGTTGCTGCTGTCGCTTTTTTTTGCCGCGAGCCGCCGCCAAAGCCCCGATCCCCAGCATGGTGCCGAACACTGTCACAGGCTCGGGTGCTAGCTCGGCGGAGACGGTGAAGTCTTGGAAGTCGCGATCGTTTCCTCCTCCGGCATCGTCGAAGGAGATTTTGCTTCCCTGAGCCAGTTGGGCCATTGTGAGCGATGAATATTGTTCTGGGCCTTTACCGCCGTTGATACTTGTAAATGAGTCGGGGGAGCGGGGGTTGAGCCCAAATTCGCCAAATACGGCTTGCTGACATCCGGCCACCACACAGTCATCTCTGCGAAACTGGGTGTTGGCGGCAAACCATTCGGGGCTGTTCATGAAGGTGCTGCTGGAGGCGTACTGCTCGAATTGTTTGCCACTGCCGCTGTCACTCCAGAGCAGCAGGGCATAAACTTGATCCTGCAAAAAGGTGAAGGTTTGAGTTGGGGAGCCGTTGTTCGATCCCACGGAGTTGCCGAAGGTTCCTTTCCATTCATCGGCGTTCCCGTTATCTGAGGGTTTGAACTCGTAAAACAGTCGGGTGATGTTGCTGTAGCCATTGGCTCCTGTCTGAGCTTGGGCTACCCACAAGCTAGACTGGTAAGCGCCGTGAGATTGGTCGAATGTAAAGTTGATATTGGTATCTCGATCGAACTGGATGCCAGTGCTGCCAAACATGAAAGCTCGGGCGGGCGTGCAGATGCTGAGCAAGATTGTGGTTGCCAAGCTGGCGACTGTAAAAGATGTTTTTTTGACTAGCGTTAAGGTAGTCATAACCCTGATTCCTCCAATATTGTTAGTTAGTAAGCTGGTCAATGCTATCTTGTCAAGACAGGAATAGACGATCGCGACCCTCGGATATTAAGGGCGATCGTCAAACCGACAAAACAGACTCTACGGCAGTGACTCTACGGACTGATATCACTTAGGTGTTTTTTTGAGTCAATGAGTGCTTGTTTTAAGAGTTTTCACTGACACTCTAGTGGCAGACTACTTTCATCTGTCACAGCCAGATTTTCACTCAGTATAGATTTACAAGCTACTACATCTATTGGTATCGCTAACTGTCTCAAATTGACTGGAAGACTTGCAAATATTAGCTTTCATCAAAAATATATAAATTTTTTTAGTCAATTTTTGTAAAATTTTGGTAAAGCTCATCCCAAACTTATAAAGTTTCTCAGAAAAATTTGGCTGTTGGGTGAGTTGCTCCTGGAAGCGGACTGCAAGCTGCTCGCCCTGGAATCGGCTGTGGCGCTGTCCAGAGTAGGAATTGGAGCGAGTTGTTTGGCACTAGCAGCAAGTTGCTTTCACTGGCGATCGGTACTTACGCATTTTTGACTGCTAATCGTCAAGGTTGACAGTTGACAGTTGACAGTTGACAGTTGACAGTTGACAGTTGATAGTTGATAGTTGACAGTTGATAGTTGACAGTTGATAGCACTTGACAAAGGAAAGAAGAGGATTGGAGTAATGAATAGTCTGCTTTTAATTTATCCTTAAAAGGGTTCCGGCTTTAAACCAATTATTTATGGTAATTAAATAGATAGATTTCCTGCGGATTTGCTATATTTTTTCGAGGCAAAATACCGTAAATCCTATTGACAGGAGGAACCTTCATGAGTCAGAATAGGGAAAGATAAATACGATCGCACTTTTAGCACAGATCTTTAACCACAATGGCAGCCAACAAACTAAATTTGCTCGGATGGTTATTCATACTTGGCTGCCTCAATGCAGCGGCCGGCTCGGCTTCCGCGCAACCCATCACCCCCGCACCAGACGGCACGAATACAGTCGTGACACCCAATGGCGAACGGCAAACTTTTTAACCAATCCCAACATTCAAAATATCTTAGGAAGAATTAACGGGGGAAATCCTTCTGTAATCAACGGCTTAATTCAAGTGACAGGCGGCAATTCCAATCTGTTTTTGATGAATCCGTCGGGGATAATTTTTGGACAAAATGCGAGTCTCAACGTACCGGGTTCTTTTAGCGCTACGGCGGCGACAGGTATCGGTTTTGGGAACAATCAGTGGTTTAGTGCGATCGGCAATAACAACTGGGCCAGCTTAATCGGGAAGCCAAACAGTTTTGCCTTTACCAGTCCGCAAGCAGGAAGCATTGTAAATGCCGGGAATTTGACGGTGGCACCCGGTCAAAGTTTAAGTTTGACGGGGGGGACGGTTGTGAATACCGGCCAGCTAAACGCGCCAGGAGGCGGTGTTCTGATTACGGCTGTACCCGGTCAAAATTTGGTGCGGATTTCTCAAGCTGGTAATTTATTGAGTTTGGATGTTCAACCAGTAGTAACTCAAAACTCGCTGCCGAATAATTGGACGCAACCGGTGTTATCTTTGCCGGAGTTACTGACAGGAAAAGGCCAGGAACAAGCAACGAATTTGACGGTAAATCCGAATGGGGATGTGGTGCTGGGGAATTTGGCTGTGCCTGTTGTGGCGGGAACTGCGATCGCCAGTGGCAGTATCAACGTCTCTGGCAATACTGGGGGTAATGTTAACATTTTAGGCGATCGCGTAGGCGCGATCGCGGCTAACATCGATGCTTCGGGTATTAACGGCGGCGGGAATGTACTGATTGGCGGAGATTTTCAGGGTTTGGGGACTGTGCCGAATGCTGTGCGGACGTTTGTGAGTGCAGATTCGACAATTAATGTGGATGCGATTAGCAACGGTAATGGCGGGCGAGCGATCGTTTGGGCTGATGAAACTACTCGTTTTAATGGGAATATTACTGCCCGAGGTGGCTTGTTTTCTGGGAATGGCGGGTTTGTGGAGGTATCGGGAAAACAATCGCTGGATTTCGCTGGGTTGGTGGATTTGCGATCGACTGTCGGCAGTGCCGGAACCTTATTGTTAGATCCTACTAATATTACTATTAGCACAGCTCCGGATGCAGCCGGTGCATTCGGGGGAGGAGTGTTTACTCCCGGTATCGCTGCGCCTACGGCTACAATTAATAACGGGACGCTGCAAACGCAATTGGGTTTAGGTAATGTCACTATTTCTACTACATCTCTTGGTGCGAGTGCAGGGGATATTACAGTTAGCGCTCCGATTGCTTGGGCTAATAAAAATTCCCTGACTCTGAATGCCAGTAATAGCATATTTGTTAACAACAATATCACAACTCAGGGAGGCAATATCACCCTGAATGCTGATACCGACAATCTCGCCGGTGGTAATGTCACCATTACCAATGCGACGATTAATACAAATGGTGGCAATTTTACCGGTATTGGCCGCGGGAATACTGTCAATGGAAATGGGATTAATATTAATGGTGGTACGATTAATGCTGGTGGTGGGAATATTGACCTCACTGGTAGTAGTGCAGGAAACACGGCAATCAACGTCGGCCTTCAGGTATCTGGCGGAACCATTACACCTACTTTAGTAACTACTGGAACGGGAAAGATTACCCTTACTGGCACTAGCGGTACCAGCCTCAATAGTGACGGGATAATTTTGCGCGGGCCTACTATAAGTTCAGCCAATGGTGAGATTACACTGATTGGTAACGGCAGCGGATCTGGTAACGGCATTCTGATTTTGAGTAATGCCGTGGTGGAATCAACGGGGACGGGAAAAGTTGGCCTGACTGGTACGGGCGGCAATGGGATTAATGGCAGCAATAGAGGGATATCTGTTGAGAGCAATAGCAGCGTTAAATCATTCGATGGAGATATCAGTCTTGTTGGAAAAGGTGGCAGCAGTGGAAGCAGTAATTACGGTATTGCGATCGACAACGCGGCCTTAGTGCAATCAACAGGCATTGGAAGTATTAGTTTCAGCGGTACCGGCGGTGCGGGCAAAAACAATAACTCCGGGATATTGATTAACGCCGCCAAAGTGCTATCAAACAATGGAAACATCAGTTTCGCAGGGACAGGTGGTGGCACTGGAATTGGTAACCACGGTATTCGCATGGAAAACCTGCCGTCGTCAGAGGTACCACTTCTAAATGGATCGTTAGTTGAATCAACTGGAAGCGGAAGTATTTCTTTCAACGGTACGGCTGGTGCGGGCACAGACAATAACAGCGGGATATCTGTTGCTAATTCTAACGTGCGATCGGCGAGTGGAAATATCGCCATGACTGGCACAGGTGCGGGGACTGGTATCAATAAAACAAATTATGGCATTATTGTTGAGGGTAATTCAGCAGTAGAATCGACGAAGGCAAGTATCGATCTGAATGGTAAGGCAGCAATCGGTTCGGCGGCAATTTATCTGAATAATGGAGCGCTCAAATCGACGGTGGGAAATGTTGCTCTGACTGGTAATGGGCCAAGCGGTACTAATGAAATTAACCTGAATAATAGCAACATCAACCTGACGGCGGGAACCGGTAATGATGTTACTTTGACCAGTGATGCAATTACGGTTTCACCCACGTCTCAAGTCAAAGGCAACGGTACTATTCTGTTGCAACCTCTGACTCCGAGTTTAGGTATTACTGTTGGCACTGCCGGTAATTCTGCTGATTTGAATCTCAGCACTACTGAACTCGCAGCTTTCAAGGGATTTTCCCAAATGATTGTCGGGCGGGCGGACGGCAGTGGGACGATCGCAATTGCTGACCCCAGTGCTGTTACTTTTGATTTTCCGGTTACATTTCGATCTCCCCAAACTAGCGCCACAACTAGCGGCACAATTGCAGTCAATGGCAACATTAAAGGTGTAAATAATGCTTCAATTAGTTTTGATGCTCCCACTACTAACTTAAATGCAAATGTTGTCACCAACGAACAGAATATTACGTTTGGTGGTAAAGTGTCTCTCGTTCAGGGTTCTAATGTCACTCTCGATACTGGGTTGACGAAGGCAGGCGACATTAATTTTAAGGGAACTGTTGACGGCGATGGGAAGCTAACTTTGACTTCGGGAACAGGTATTATTAATCTTAACGGGGCTGTTGGGGGGACTGTGCCTTTGGGTTCCCTGACAATAGTCAATTCTCAGAATGTTACCAGTACCAGTCCGATCGCGATTACCACTACTGGCGATATTACTACAGGCAATATTACGAATCCCGGACGGGCGATCGCGCTTACGAGCAACAATGGTAACATTACGAGGAGTTCCACAGGGGCGATCGATACCAGTTCTACTACTGGAAGTGGCGGCCCGATTGCACTGAGTGCGAACAATATTACTCCTGGTAATCTTAACTCAAGTTCCACGGCGGGCGATGGTGGAAAAATTACCCTCACGGGTAAAACAGGCAACATTTTAGCAGATCCCGGAGTAGTTTGGAACTCTAGTTCTACGAACGGTGCGGGTGGCGATATCGCGATCGCCACACCCAATCTAGTTCGGATCAATATCATTGATGCTAGGGGATTGTCCGGTACGGGAAATATTAGCATTAGCGGTAATGACATGAGCTTTTCGGGAGGCCCAGATTCCGTACAGGGTAAGGGTACTTTGTCAATTGCGCCGTCTTCGCCTAATGTCGGAATTCGCTTCCAGGATGCACTTGCTGACGATCCGAAGGCGATCGATTTAGGAAAACAATTTTTCTCCTCCTTGGCTAATGGATTTAGTGGAATTGCGATCGGAACGAATAATACAACAGGCAATATCACGGTAGACAATTTGCCTGCTGTTTTCAAAGATCCTGTGACTTTCAATACTCAAGGCACAATTTTTGTAAATAAAGCTCAAGCAATTTCGGGAACTGATGATGCTTCAGTTACTCTCAACGCTACTACTAATAACCTGAAGGGAAATATTACCACCGCCGGTCAAGATATCACCATTAAGGGTAATGTCTTAGTCGGAGATAGCGTCTTGATCGGCAATGGAAATTCAGCAAGTGGCAAGATTCTGTTGAATGATAATATTGATGGCAGTGGCAATCTCACTTTAGAAACAGGTACGGTAAATATTGCGGTGAAAGGTGCTATAGGTAATACCGTACCCTTAGGAAATATTATTGTCAACAGTGGTGGTACGGCTACATTTAATGCTGTCACTGCTAGCAGTTTCACTACCAATGCTGGCGGCAAAACTGAATTAAATGGCAATGTGACTACCACCGGCGCTCAAACCTATGGAGATGCTGTCACGATTGCCAACAATCCAATTCTCGCAGGCACGGGCGTTACTTTCAACGATACTGTGAACGGTAGCAGCAATTTGACGGTGAATGGGGGTAGCGGTAATATTACATTTAGCGGTGCAGTTGGGACTATAAGTGCGATCGGCAATCTGACAGCTAACTCTACAGGTACAACCACATTTAATACTGTCAGTTCTGCCAGCGTCACTACCAATGCGGTTGGTACAACTATACTCAAGGGCAATGTCATTACAACTGGCCCTCAAACCTATGGAGATGCTGTCACAATTGCCAACAATCCGATTCTCTCAGGTAGCGCTGTGACTTTCAATAATAATGTTGACGGCACTGGCGATTTGACTGTGAATTCGGGTAGTGGCAATATTACATTCAGCGGTGCAGTTGGGGCTGCAAGTGCGATCGGCAATCTGAAAGCTAACTCTCAAGGAATAACTGCATTTAATCAAACAGTCAAGGCCGCGAGTTTGACTACAGATGCGGGTGGCACAACTCAAGTGAAGGGAAATGTCACTACAACTAACCCTCAAACCTATAACGATGCAGTCACGATTGCCAATAATCCGATTCTGTCAGGTAGCGAATTAACTTTTAACAATACTGTTGATGGTGGCAGCGATTTGACGGTGAAGGCGGCTAGCGGTAATGTTACCTTCACAAGTGCGATCGGCAAAACAACTCCTCTGACAAGTTTAACTGCCAACAGCAAAACATCTTTAGGTGGCAGTGTTACGACAACTGGCGGTCAAACTTATGCAGATGCAGTGACAATTGCCAACAATCCGATTCTCGCAGGCACCGATATTACTTTCAACAAGACTGTTGACGTAGCTGGCAATCTCGGTATTGCTGCTGACAATGTTAATCTCAAAGGAATTGTCACAACCACCAATGACGGGGCGCTCACAATTACCAATAAGGTTAATCTCAATATTGAGAAAAACCTGAATTTAGACGGTGCATTCAGTCAAAAAGGGGCGGGAACTGTTGCGGTTAGCGGCAATATCGCCACAACTAATGATAACATCAGTTTTCAAGGCCCGGTGACACTAAAAGCTCCTGTAAGTTTTACACCGGGAGATGCAACTATTGCTTTCGGTTCGACTTTAGCAGCAGGAAGTAACTCGCTGAATTTAACAGCAAGTGAAATTAATTTTTCCGATAAGGTTTCTGGTACGGCCTCGCTAGCGTTGCAACCGACAAAGGCAGGACAAAATATTGTGGTTGGTGGCACCGACAACACTACTCCCGCTTTAGATTTGACGGCATCAGAAATTAATTTGATTCAAAAGGGATTTAGCTCGATCGCGATCGGGAAATTGAATGGTAGTGGCAATATTACCATTCCTAACGATCTCACTTTTACCGCCCCAGTCACGATTCAAACGGGAACTGGTACGATCGCACTTAACGCCAATATTACCGGAAATGACAACAGCAGTATTGCTCTTAACAGCAATAATGTCAAACTCGGCAATGATGTCGCTCTCAGCAGTGCCGTCGGTAATGTTAGTATCGCAGGTGCGATCGATGGCGATCGGCGCTTGAACATCAATGCTACTAAAGGCAATGTGCTGCTGCAAGGAAATATCGGAAACACAACACCACTGACAGGTTTGAATGTTACTGCCTTAAATACTAAGTTGGGTGGCAATGTTACCACTAATAACAGCAATATCAATATTAACGGTTCTCTCGGGTTGACGAAAGATGCTGTATTCAAGACTGCTGGCGGGAATATTGGCTTTGGGGGTGCGATCGACAGTATAGATGGCGCCCGGAATCTAAATCTCGCAGCAGGTAGCGGCAGCATCACTTTTAATGGATCGGTGGGCGCAACCACAGCCCTAGGAAATCTGACAGCCAATGCTGCGGATGTTACAGCAAACTCGAATATTAACGCGCAAAGCTTGCAAGTAAATAGCACCGGAAATATCAATTTGTTGGGAAATGTCACTGCTTCAAACGGGCAAAATGGAGGGACAATCGAGCTTTCGAGCCCTACCGGAAAAGTGAATGCTAGAGATTTGAATACAGCGGGAAATACTGGCGGGAACATTACCGTTAAAGCTTTAAATTCAATTACGGCGGGAAAAATTACCTCCTTCGGTACACCCGGAAATGGTGGCAATGTGTTCTTAGATCCGATCGGCGATCTTCAAGTAGAGTCAATTAATGCCCAAGGCGGTACGCGTGGCACTGGTGGCGATGTGTTTATTTCGACGGGGAATTTTTTCCGCGCTACAGGTGGTTTTTCCACCGCACTTTCGCCGACAGGATTTGCTAGTATTTCTACTGCGGGTGGCGCCGGTGGTGGCAAAATTACAATTGTGCACGCTGGTGGAGATCAAGGCCCACCGATTCAACCGTTTGTCGTGGGAGATACTACTATTAACGGTACGGCGGGTGCAATTACAACTGGACAATCTAGAATTACATCGCAGTCGTTTCCGCGTTCTAGTATTGTGGGTAATATTGTGTTGTTGACTGACGACGGCAAAGATCCAGCGCCAACAAATCGGCAGCCAATCCCGCCGACACCTGAAGTAATTCCGCCGACAAATGGGCCGACACCTGAAGTAATTCCGCCGACAAATGGGCCGACACCTGAAGTAATTCCGCCAACAAATGGGCCAAACACGGGCATCATTCCGCCGACAAATGGGCCGACACCTGAAGTAATTCCGCCAACAAATAGGCCAAACACGGGCATCATTCCGCCGACAAATGGGCCAAACACGGGCATCATTCCGCCGACAAATGGGCCGAACACTGGCATCATTCCGCCAACAAATGGGCCGAACACGGGCATCATTCCGCCAACAAATGGGCCGAACACGGGCATCATTCCGCCAACAAATGGGCCAAACACGGGCATCATTCCGCCAACAAATGGGCCGAACACTGGTATCATTCCGCCGACAAATGGGCCAAACACTGGTATCATTCCGCCGACAAATGGGCCGAACACTGGTATCATTCCGCCGACAAATGGGCCGAACACTGGTATCATTCCGCCGACAAATGGGCCGAACACTGGTATCATTCCGCCAACAAATGGGCCGAACACTGGTATCATTCCGCCGACAAATGGGCCGAACACTGGTATCATTCCGCCGACAAATGGGCTAATCTCGGAAAATATTCCGCCGACAAATGGGCAGATCGAGGGTCTTATTCCGCCGACAAATCGGTCAACAATTTCGTCGCCCATAACTGACATCATTCATCGATCGACAGTTTCGCCGACAACCGAAGGAATTGCGCCGACAAATCGATCGACAGTTTCGCCGACAACCGAAGGAATTGCGCCGACAAATCGATCGAGTGTTTCGCCGACAACCGAAGGAATTGCGCCGACAAATCGATCGAGTGTTTCGCCGACAACCGAAGGAATTGCGCCGACAAATCGATCGACAGTTTCGCCGACAACAACAGAAGCAGCAGTACCTGCGATCGATTCTAACCCATTGTCGATCGCACGTGGCAGCACAGTAGGAACAGCAGCATCAGCATCGTCCGCACCGGCAGCTACACCCACACCGGCAGCTACACCCTCAACCCCCGAAACAGAAGACTTGCAGCCCCGGAGTATTCCACGCCTAAACAGTTCCGGTGTTGTTAACGATCGCATTTTAAGACTTGATTCTAGTATCATCAGTAACTTGCCCTCGGGCGAATCACAGCCAACACAAAGCAGCAACGAATCAGCGCCAGCAGCCAACTCTAATTCTCGTTTAGCGCTGGGATATGTCTCGTCTCCCGATCGACTTTTTGAAACTAACGACATCCAGAAAATAGTCTGGGGAGTCGAAGGACTGAGGAATCAAGAATTTGCAGCATACCTGGGGATAAAAAGCAACCTCCCAGACGAACAACTCTTGGTTCCGACATTCCAAGAAACATTAAGAAATATCGAACAGCAAACCGGCAAGCGGTCTGGTATTATCTACATAGTCTCGCGAGTCGATCGACTGGAACTAATTTTAATTCCTCCCGTAGGGCGATCGATTCACTACAGCGTTCCGGAAGCCAACAGAGCAGCTCTTTTCCCGGTTGTCAAAGAGTTGCGGGATGAAATCACCACTCCCGCCAAACGCAATACTACCAGTTATCTACCCTCCGCCCAGCAACTGTATAAATGGGCGATCGCACCTCTAGAAAAAGACTTAGAAAGGTTAGGAATTAAGACTTTATTGCTGTCAGTAGATCCGGGATTGCGGAGTGTACCTTTTGCCGCTTTGCACGACGGTAAAGGCTTCTTGATTCAAAAATACAATTTCAGCCTAATTCCGAGTTTTAGTGCCACTAACACTAATTACAAATCGGTTAATAGCACCAGAGTGCTAGCAATGGGACGATCGGAATTTGTGGACAAAAAGCCATTACCCAGCGTCCCCCTAGAATTGCAGATGATTTCTGGTAAGTTGCAGGGGCCATTTTTCCTCAATTCAGCTTTCACCTTAGATACACTCAACTCCGAACACGCCAAGGGAGAATTTCGGATTGTTCACCTAGCAACCCATGCGGAATTCCAACCAGGAAAAGCGAGTAATTCCTACATTCAACTCTGGAATTCTAAATTGCGACTCAATGATATGGGAAGTTTAAATTGGCGCAATCCGCAGGTAGACTTGTTAGTATTGAGTGCTTGTACAACTGCTTTGGGCGATCGCGAATCAGAGTTAGGTTTTGGAGGTTTAGCGGTCAAATCCGGCGCTGCATCTGCCCTAGGGAGTTTGTGGTATGTTGACGATGGAGGCACTTTGGGACTGATGAGCGAATTTTACTACCAACTTCGAGGAGGCACAACTAAGGCAGAAACTCTGCAACTTGCTCAACAAGCAATGATTGCTCGTCAAGTTGGAATTAAAAACCAACAGTTAGTGACAACAGGAGGGAAGTTGAATTTACCAGCTAATATCAAACAAAGAAACCAAGATTTTTCTCATCCTTACTACTGGAGTAGTTTCACCCTGATCGGCAGTCCTTGGTAAGCTACCATATGCAAGATTCCGAACTTACCTAACTGACCAAAAAATTGGGATACAAGCCCCGTCCTTCTAGGACGGCTTTTCTTGATTTCTAATATATTCCTTTAAGACTTCTAGAGGCGCGCCCCCTACAGAAACCGCAAAATAGCTAGGACTCCATAAAGCTTCTTTGTGAGGTTTTTTGTATCCAGCCTGTCCGTAGCGACGGCTAGAAACTCCTTTCAAAGCATTCACTATTTGAGAGATAGAAAGTTTAGGCGGATACTCAATCAGCGCATGAATGTGATTACCTTCACCATTAAACTCCAGAACCTGAAAATTCATTTTTTCAGCAACCTCTCGAAACGTTTTTTCAATCAAATCAAGACTTTCGCCCGTAAATACAGGCCGACGGTACTTTGTCACGCAGACCAAGTGCATTTTAAGTTCTGTAACAGAATGCCGTTCTCGGCGGTAAGTAAATAGTTGTCATTGCCTGTAGACCAATATATAATCAAATAATAGACCAATTTTAACACAACCCGTGAAAGCAAGATTTCGTTACAGATTTTACCCAACCGACCAACAACAGCAGAGCCTAGCTCGGTTGTTTGGCTGCGTCCGGGTAGTCTGGAACGATGCGCTCGCACTTTGCAAACAGTCAGACAAAAAACCAAGTTCGGCAGATTTGCAAAAAATCGTCATAACTGGGGCTAAAAATACTGAAGAAAGGGCTTGGCTGGGAGACGTGTCGTGCGTCCCGCTGCAACAATCAGTTGCCGACCTGGATATTGCTTTTAAGAACTTTTTCAACTCCTGCAAGGGAAAGAGAAAAGGTCGTAAAGTCGGATATCCTAAGTTCAAAAAAAGAACCAGCAGTCAATCGGCGCGTTTTAGAGTTGGAGGATTTTCAATCAAAGGTGATGGAGTTTATCTAGCCAAGATTGGAATTGTCAATCCGATTTGGTCGAGGGCGTTACCATCTGAACCTAGTTCCGTCACGGTAATCAAGGATTGTGCAAATCGTTATTTGCTGAGCTTTGTAATAGAAATTCAACCCATTTCATCTGAGGCTAAAAACCCCAGCATCGGAATCGATTTAGGAATCAAAACCTTTGCGGTGATGAGCAACGGCGAGAAAGCCGAAAGCCCTAGCTATAAAAAACTAGACCGCAAAGTTCGCAAATTGCAACGCAAGTTAGCCCGTCAGCCCAAAGATTCCAAGAGAAGGAATGTAACTCGCATTAGAATCGCCAAGCTGCACAATAAAATTGCCGATACTCGCAAAGATTTCTTACACAAGTTTTCAACCAAAGTAATCAACGAAAACCAAGTGATTGTTTTGGAAGATTTAAATGTGTCTGGCATGGTAAAGAATCGCAAACTCTCAAGAGCAATTAGCCAACAAGGATGGTATGAATTCCGAACTTTGTGCGAGGCTAAATCAGAGAAGTTTGGCAGAGAGTTCAAGGTCATCAGTCGATGGGAACCTACCAGTCAGGTTTGTTCAGACTGCGGTTTTAAGTGGGGGCAAATCGATTTGTCTATTCGCTCAGTGCTTTGTTTGAATTGCGGTACTGAGCAAGATAGAGATGAAAACGCCGCTAAGAATATTGAGAAAGTCGGGATGGGGAATCGCCACGACTCTAAACGGGCGCAGAGGGACTGTCAGACTACTTCGGTAGCTTTTCCCCGATGAAGCGTCAAGAATCACCGTTGCTTCAGCACGGTGAGTATTTCAAATGAGGAACTTTGAGGAGTAAGACTAAGGATAGATAAATACATCGCACTTTTAGCACAAATCTTTAAACACAATGGCAGCCAACAAACTACATTTGCTCGGATGGTTATTCATAGTTGGCTGGCTCAATGCAGCGGCTGGTTCCGCTTCCGCGCAACCCATTACCCCCGCAGCAGACGGCACGAACACCGTCGTGACACCCAATGGCGATCGCTACGACATTTCCGGGGGGTAACGGCAAACTTTTTAACCAATCCCAACATTCAAAATATCTTAGGAAGAATTAACGGGGGAAATCCTTCTGTAATCAACGGCTTAATTCAAGTGACAGGTGGCAATTCTAACCTGTTTTTGATGAATCCGTCGGGGATAATTTTTGGGCAGAATGCCCTGCTCAACGTACCTGGTTCTTTTAACGCCACGGCGGCCACAGGTATCGGTTTTGGGAACAATCAGTGGTTTAGTGCGATCGGCAATAACAACTGGGCAAGCTTAATCGGGAATCCGAACAGTTTCGCATTTACCAGTCCGCAAGCAGGAAGCATTGTAAATGCAGGGAATTTGACGGTGGCGCCCGGTCAAAGTTTAAGTTTAATCGGTGGTACGGTAGTCAATACCGGTCAGTTAACTGCGCCGTCTGGCAATATTACCGTGATGGCCGTACCCGGTCAAAATTTGGTACGGATCGCTCAAACCGGAAATTTGCTGAGTCTGGAAATTCAGCCGACAGCTAGCCAAAGTTCCTTGCCGAATAATTTCGCGCAGCCAGTGCTATCTTTGCCGCAGTTGCTGACTGGAAAAAGCCAGGAACAAGCAACGAATTTGACGGTAAATGCCAATGGGGATGTGGTGCTGGCGGGGAATGTGGCTGTGCCTGTTGTGCCTGGAACTGCGATCGCCAGCGGCAGTATCAACGTCTCGGGTAATACTGGGGGTAATGTTAGCATATTGGGCGATCGTGTAGGTGCGATCGCGGCTAACATCGATGCTTCGGGTATTAACGGCGGTGGGAATGTACTGATTGGGGGAGATTTTCAGGGTTTGGGGACTGTACCGAATGCTTTGCGGACATTTGTGAGTGCAGATTCGACGATTAATGTGGATGCGATTAGCAATGGGAATGGCGGGCGAGCGAGCGTTTGGGCTGATGAAACTACTCGGTTTAATGGCAATATTACTGCCCGAGGTGGCTTGTTGTCGGGGAATGGCGGGTTTGTGGAGGTGTCGGGAAAACAATTTTTAGACTTCCGAGGCAATGTTAATACTCTCGCTGCTAACGGTAATCCTGGATTATTGTTGCTCGATCCCACAAATATTACGATTCAAAATGGCGCGGGAACTTTTACTGCACTAACTCAGGTAGATCAATTTGCCGATCCTGACATTGGCGGAAATACGATTGATGCTGCTCTAATTAATAGTGCTGCGACTAATGTGATTTTGCAAGCTACCAATGATATTACTTTTAATGCTCCGGTCAATATAGCTACTCCGGGAGTTGGATTGACGGCTTTAGCTAATAACAACATTGATGTCAAGGCTAATATTACAACTAAAGCAGGTAACGTTACTCTGAATGCTGATGCCGACAATCTCAATGGTGGTAGTCTCACCATTGGCAATGTGACGATCAATACAAATGGTGGGAATTTTACAGGTATTGGTCGCGCGAATGTTGCCACTACACCAGGAATTAATGTTGGTGGAAAAATCAATGCTAATGGTGGAAACATTGACCTCAATGGTAGTGCAGGAAACACAGCAAACAACACTGGTCTTGAGATATTTACTGGCACGTTAACAACAACTGGAACAGGAAAAATTACCCTCAATGGGACTAGCGGTAGTAGTCTCAATAGTGACGGGATAGTTTTGCGTAGCTCTACGATAACTTCAGTCGATGGTGATATTACTTTCACTGGTATTGGCAGCGGATCTGCTAAATACGGCATCCGGTTAGTGAATAACGACTTGGTGGAATCAACGGGGACGGGAAAAGTCAACCTGACGGGTACGGGTGGTAATGGGATAGGTAGCACTGGAGGGATATTTATTGCTAACAATGGCTTACCAGTTCGATCGAAGGTTCTATCGAAGGATGGAGATATTACCCTGACTGGAACAGGTTCGGGGAGCGGGGATAACAACACGGGCATTGCGATTTTAGGGTTGGTGGAATCCACAGGCATTGGGAAAGTGACTCTAAACGGTGTTGCCAGTGATGGGAATGGGAATAACAATAATGAAGGGATATTGATTTCTTTTCCTGCTCAAGTTCGATCGACGAACACTGGGGATATCACGTTTACTGGAACAGGCAAGGGAAGCGGGGATAACAACACCGGCATTCTGATTCAAGGGTTGGTGGAATCCACAGGCACCGGGAAAGTGACTCTAAACGGTGTTGGCGGTGATGGGAAGGGGAATAATAATCAAGGGATAAATATTGATGCTCCGGCTCAAGTTGGATCGACCAAAAGTGGGGATATCACGTTTACTGGAACAGGTAAGGGAAGCGGGAAGGACAACATCGGCATTGCAATTTTAGGGTTGGTGGAATCCAAAGGCACCGGCGGAAATGTTACTTTGACAGGCGATCGAATTCAACTGTTAGCCCCATCTGAAGTCAAGGGTGCTGGTACAATTCGGTTGCAACCTCTGACGCCGAGTTTAGGTATTACTGTTGGCGGCACCGATCTCGATGATCCTAATGTTTTGCAGCTCAGGAATGCTGAACTTGCACGGTTCAAGGGGTTTAATGAAATGGTAATCGGACGGGCTGACGGGAAGGGGACGATCGCCATTAACCCCGCTGGTGTTACTTTCCCTTACTCGACAACTTTGCAATCTCCAAGCGGAGGCGCGATCGCAGTCAATGGCCCAATTACTACTCAAGACAAGAGTATCTCGTTTGTCGGCAAAGTTTCCCTCGGTAATGATGTCATTCTCAACACTAAAAACCTCAGCGGTGGGAATATTACCTTTGGCGGCACTGTTGACGGCAACAATAAATTAAATATTACTGCTGGAACTGGTACTATCAATTTTAACGGGCCTGTCGGTGACACTAATCCCTTGGCTGCACTTGGGGTAAATCCAGAAGCCAATATTACCAGCACTGGCGCTATAAGTATCAAAACAACTGGCGATATTGCCACGGCCAATATTACTACTAAGAATCCCGGAGGGGCGATCGCGCTTACGAGCAATAAGGGCAATATTACAACATCAGGATCAGTTAACACGAGTGCTTCGGGGGGAGATATCACTCTGAAAGCTTCTAAGAATGTTAATGTGGCTCAAATAAATTCCGGCACGGGAAATATTTCGTTAATTGGGAAAGAAGCTAACTTTGGTGGGGCTGCTAATTCTGTTCAAGGTACGGGTACTTTTTCTCTGCAACCGTTTGATGCAAGCGGTAATATTCAGTTCATAAATGGATTAGCTAATCCTGTCGATCCGAATACTATTTATGTGGGACAGCAGTTTCAAGATGCCCTGCAAGATGGATTTAAGTCGATCGCGATCGGCAGAACAGACGGCACTGGTACAATTACCTTTGACAGACCTCACAGTTTCCAAGATCCGGTGACTGTTAAATCTCCCGGCGGTGCGATCGTTATCAATCAACCACTCACCGGAAAAGATAATGCCTCGATCGTTTTTGACGGCAAGACAACACTCAACGCAGGCGTTAGCACCATCAAGCAAGATATCACTTTCCAAAGTCCTGTACTCGTCCAAGATAATGCTTCTGTCAACACAGGTGCAGGTGCAAATATTCTGTTCAACAACACCGTCAAGGGCGCACTGACAGGAACCAAAGACCTAAGTTTAACGGCAGGTACGGGAAATATTATATTCACCGGTGCAGTTGGGGATAAAAGTGCGATCGGCAATCTTAAAGTTAACTCTCAAGGAACAATTCTATTCAATGAAACAGTCAATGCTGCAAGTTTGACTACAGATACTGGCGGTACAACTATACTCAATGGTAATGTGACAACCACCGGCAGTCAAACCTATCAAAATACAGTTACAATCACCAAAATAAATCCAACTCTCACAGCAGGTAACGGTATTACTTTCAAGAATATTGTTAACCTTAGTAACAGTGGCAGCGATTTTACTGTGGATGGGGGTACTGGTGATGTTACGTTCAGTAGTGCAGTTGGAAATCTAAGTGCGATCGGCAATCTTAAAGTTAACTCTCAAGGAATAACTGCATTTAATAAAACAGTCAATGCCGCAAGTTTGATTACAGATGGTGGTGGCACAACTACACTCAATGGCGATGTCACTACCACCGGCCCTCAAACCTATGGAGATGCTGTCACGACTGCCAAGAATCTCACTCTCTCAGGCACAGGCATTACTTTCAATAATACTGTTAAGTCTAATAACATCAGCGATTTGACTGTGGATGGGACTACTGGTGATGTTACATTTAAGGATGCAGTTGGGGATAAAAGTGCGATCGGCAATTTAACAACTCTATCTCAAGGAACAACTGCATTTAATAAAACAGTCAATGCCGCAAGTTTGACTGCTGGTGGTGGCGGCACAACTCAACTGAAGGGAGATGTGACGACAACCGGCTCTCAAACCTACACAGATGCAGTTACAATCGCCAACAATCCGATTCTCAAAGCAGGTAGCGACGTTACTTTCAACAATACAGTTGACGGTAGCGGGGATTTGAAAGTCAATGCGGGTAGTGGTAATATTACATTCAACGGTGCAGTTGGAAGTCCAAAGGATCTCGGCAATTTAACAACTAACTCTACAGGAACAACCGCATTTAATCAAACGATCAATGCAGCGAGTTTGACTACAGATGCAGGCGGGACAACTCAGGTAAAGGGAAATGTCACGACAACCGGCAATCAAACTTACGGAGATGCAGTGACATTAAATGCTGCTGTAACTTTTACACTAGGAAATGCAACTATTGCTTTCGATTCGAGTTTGTCGGCAGGAAGTAACCCGCTGACTTTAAAAGCAGGTGAAATTAATTTTGCTGGGCCAGTTTCTGGTACTGGTGCGCTCACACTGCAACCGGCAACAGCAGGACAAAATATTGTGGTTGGAGGAACTGATAACACTACTCCCGCTTTAGATTTGACTCCATCGGAAATTAAGTTGATTCAAAAGGGATTTAGCTCGATCGCGATCGGGCGATCGGATGGCAGTGGCAATATTACTATTCCTAGCGATCGCACTTTTTCCGATCCAGTCACGATTCAAACGGGAACTGGTACGATCGCACTTAACGCCAATATTACCGGCAAAGACAACAGCAGTCTTACTCTTAACGGCAAAGTCCAACTCGGCAGTGATGCCATTCTCAGTAGTGACACAGGTAATGTTAGTGTCGCAGGTGCGATCGATGGATCTCGGCGCTTGAACATCAATGCTACTAAAGGTAATGTGCTGCTGCAAGGAGATATCGGAAAAACAACGCCACTGACAGGTTTGAATGTGACTGCCTTAAATACTAAGTTGGGTGGCAATGTTACCACGAATAACGGCAATATCAATATTGATGGTGCGATCGGGCTGACGAATGATGCTGTATTGAGCACGGCTGGGGGGAATATTGCGTTTGGAAGTGCGATCGACAGTATAGATGCGGCCCGGAACCTAACTCTGGACTCTGGTAGTGGCAGCATCACTTTCAATGGATCGGTGGGCGCCAGCAGCAAATTAGGAAATATTCTGATTAAAAATGCTGGCGATGTCACAGCCAATTCGACAATTAATGCAGCACAAGTGACAGCACAAAACACGAAAACATTCAACTTATTGGGAGATGTAACCGCAGGCAAAGTTAATATTACTTCCAACGGCGATATCACGGTTAAAAATATTACTACTAATGGTGGAGAAATTTTCTTCAAAAGCGGTAACGTTTTCACAGCAGGTAATTTGAATACATCGGGAAGTACGAGCGAGAATATCAACGTTAATATTACTGCCACTGGCGATATCAGCGTTAAAAACGTTACTACTAATGGTGGAGAAATTTTCTTCAAAAGCGGTAACGTTTTCACAGCAGGTAATTTGAATACATCGGGAAGTACGGGCGGGAATATCACTGTTGATGCGAAAATTTCAATTACAGCAGGACAAATTAACTCCAGCGGTACAGCCGGAAATGGTGGCAATGTGCTCTTAGATCCGATCGGCGATATTCAAGTCGGTTTCATCAATGCCCAAGGCGGTACTAACGGCAAGGGCGGCAATGTTACAGCCGTCGCGGGAAATTTTTTCCGAGCTACAGGCTCTTTCCCAACAACTTTTTCGCCGACAGGATTTGCTAGTATTTCCACTGCTGGTGGCACCGATGGAGGAAATATTTCAATTGCCCACACTGGAGGAGATGGAGGGGGAGTGATTCAACCGTTTGTCGTGGGAAATGCAACTATAAATGGTACGGCGGCTGCAATTACAACTGGGCCATCTAGCATTACATCGCAGTCGTTTCCTCGTACAGCTAGTGGTGTGCCTAGTATTGTATTTCCTACTGATGATGGGATCGATCCAACTCCAACTCCAACTCCGATTCCAACTCCAAATCCAACTCCCACTCCGATCGCAACTCCAACTCCAAATCCAACTCCCACTCCGGTTGTGGTTCAAACTCCGAGTCCAACTCCCACTCCGATCGCAATTCAAACGATCGCAATTCAAACTCCGAGTCCAACTCCCACTCCGATCGCAATTCAAACTCCGAGTCCAACTCCCACTCCGATCGCAATTCAAACTCCGAGTCCAAATCCAACTCCGGTTGTGATTCCAACTCCGAGTCCAAATCCAACTCCGGCGGTGATTCCAACTCCGAGTCCAAATCCAACTCCGGCGGTGATTCCAACTCCGAGTCCAAATCCAACTCCGGTTGTGATTCCAACTCCGAGTCCAAATCCAACTCCGGCGGTGATTCCAACTCCGAGTCCAAATCCGATCGTAATTCCAACTCCAAATCCACCTCCAACTCCGATCGTAATTCCAACTCCAAATCCAACTCCAACAGCGGTTGAATCGTCATCCCCCGAGGATCCAGAAGACGTTCCAAATCGCCGTCGAATTCCACCGTTAGACACTCCCGGCCCTGCTGCGGGTCAAATTTTAACACTGGATTCAAGTATCACCAGTAAGTTACCCCCCAGCCAATCGCCAGTAGTGCCCCGCCGCGAAACACCGCCAGCAGTCAACCCTACTCCTAATTTAGTGCTGGGATATGTTCCGCCTCCCGATCGACTTTTTGAAGGTAACGACATAGAAAAAACAGTCTGGGGAATCGAACAAATCAGGAATCAAGAGTTTGGAGAATACCTAGGCGTCAAAGCCAACCTTCCCAACCAAAAAGTGATGATGGCGCAATTCCAACAAACATTAAGAAATATCGAACAGGAAACTCACAAGCGGTCTGGTATTATCTATATAATCTCGCGAGTCGATCGACTGGAACTAATTTTAGTTCCTCCCGTAGGGCGGCCGATTCACTACAGCGTCCCCGAAGCTAACAGAAAAGCTCTCGATCCCATAGTTAAGGAATTCCGCGAACAAATCATCAATCCCGCAAAAATCGGTACTACCAGTTATCTTCCCTCCGCCCAGCAACTGTATCAATGGGCGATCGCACCTCTAGAAAAAGACTTGCAAAACTTAGGAATTGACACCTTGTTGCTGTCAGTCGATCCCGGATTGCGGAGTGTGCCCTTTGCCGCTTTGCACGACGGTAAAGGCTTCTTGATTCAAAAATACAGTTTCAGCCTAATTCCGAGTTTTAGCTTGACTAATCGCGAATATAAGACAGTTAGAGACGCCACAGTGCTAGCAATGGGACGGTCAGAATTTGTTGACAATAAGCCCTTGCCCAGCGTGCCGATCGAATTAGAAGCGATTTCTGCCCAGTGGCGCGGGCAATCTTTCCTCAATTCGAGTTTCACTATAGACAATCTCAACTCGCAACACGCCAACAAAGGATTTCGGATTGTTCACCTAGCAACCCATGCTAACTTCACCTCGGGACAACCGAGCAATTCTTACATTCAACTCTGGAATTACAAATTGCAGCTCAATGACATGGAGAGTTTAAATTGGCGCAATCCGCAGGTAGACTTGTTAGTGTTGAGTGCTTGTAGAACTGCTTTGGGCGATCGGGAAGCAGAGTTAGGTTTTGGAGGTTTAGCGGTCAAATCCGGCGCCAAATCTGCCTTAGGGAGTTTGTGGTATGTTGATGACGGAGGCACTTTGGGACTGATGAGCGAATTTTACCACCAGCTTCGAGGAGGCAAAACTAAGGCAGAAACTCTGCAACTTACTCAACAGGCGATGATTGCTCGTCAAGTTCGGATTGAAAATCGGCAATTAGTGACAACAGCAGGTAACTTAAATTTACCGAATAACATACAACAACAAACCCAAGATTTTTCTCATCCTTACTACTGGAGCAGTTTCACCCTCATCGGAAATCCTTGGTAAGAAGAGTTGACAGTTGACAGTTGACAGTTGACAGTTGACAGTTGACAGAAGGAAGAATTCAAGGGTAGGGTGCGTCAGGAAAGGTAATTTTAAATCATTACCCCTAATCTAATTCTGACGCACCATTTATGCTTGGCATCGGCATCATATTTTCGGCAAAGCTAATCAAAAGTTCTCTCAAACTAGCAAAGGAAGAAGGAAGAAAGAACAATTCAAGGGTAGGGTGCGTCAGGAAAGGTAATTTTTAATTATCACCCCTCATCTCATTCTGACGCACCATTTATTGGAAGTATCTCAGTTTTGCATTTAATAGTGCGAGCGTCCCCGCTCGCGAGCGATGCAAGACTCGCGAGCGGGGACGCTCGCACTACAATAAAAAATGCTTTTTGAAAAAATGAGATCCTCCCTCATTTATGCTTGGCATCGGCATCATATTTTTAGGATGGCAAAGCTAGTCAAAAATTATCTAAAACCAGCAGCAGCTCTGGGCCCAAGCTGTTTCAAATTAGGTGCCGCAGTTCCATAATTGACGCGACAACCGATGTTTAACAAACTAGAACTGCATTCGAGAGGGACAATTTGCTGGTCGAGGAGAGCGCTGCAACTGACATACTCGTCGTTATTAGTATCTCTTACCATACATTCGATCGCCCTAGCGCCCGATCGAGCCGCCCAACTGTTCATACCTACAACTGCAATCATGTGCTGCCAGAAAAACGACAACACTAAGACTCCCAATAGTACAGCCACTCCCAATCCTGCTTTCACCTTCCAACTGCTCAGGATGTTTCCCACGCTACTTTTTACGTTTTCAGTCCAAGAAATAGAGCTTTCGGAACTTGTTTCTGGAGCCGACAAATTTGTTTGTGTTTGTTCTGGGGTTTCCGACATCACGTATCTCCTCTGATTGCTGGAACTTTGTTCGGTTGGCAGTTACGCGCGATCGCAAATCCCAACTATATCAAATTTTAGCAAAACTAGCCTGTGCCGACAACCGATTCGGGCGCCCAGGCGAGAGAAGTATGTATATTGACGAAGTGCGAGCGCAATTTCTATGCCTTTTGAGGTATTGCGTAATTTGCGATGGCTATCTTGCGCCTGCCGCAAAACAGGTTCGTAGTGAGGACTTCAGTCCTTATCAAAATCAGAGGAATGAAGTCCGAATATCAAACACAAAACAGGTTCGTAGTGAGGACTTCAGTCCTCATGAATTTAGAGGACTTCATTCCTGACTACAAACATTGCTGATGGCTACACCTTACGAACAATTATCAATTTTTAAGTTGCCAAAAGTTCCAATAACTCAGCCTCCGACAGTAGCTTAACTCCCAAAGATTGAGCCTTTTCCAACTTAGAGCCAGCATCTTCACCTACAACCACATAATCGGTTTTAGCACTGACAGAACCTGTGACTTTTCCTCCAGCTTTGACAATCAAATCCTTAGCTTCATCTCGTTTCAGAGTCGGCAAAGTTCCGGTAAGTACAAATGTTTTACCTGCAAATTGTAAATTTTGAGCTGCCGAGTTCTGAGTTTTCATTTCTGAATGCAATTGCAATCCCGCAGTTTGCAACCGTGCAATTAAACTTTGATTTGCCGGAACTCGAAACCACTGATAAACAGCTTGTGCAATTTCCGGGCCGATGCCGTAAACTCCCTCAATTCCTGCCGCCGATACCGCTGCTAACTCTTCCACATTGGCAAACCTTTCAGTCAACAATTGAGCGTTGACACTGCCGACGTGGCGGATGCCCAGGCCGTAAAGTACCCGCGAATAAGGTTGATTTTTCGATCGGGCGATCGCACTTACCAACTTTTCTGCTAACTTTTTACCCATGCGTTCCAAACCCATCAACCTGTCAGCAGTCAAATCAAACAAATCCGCCGCCGACTGCACCAGATTGCTATCCACCATCTGCTGCACCAACTTTTCCCCAACACCGTTAATATCCAGAGCATCCCGGCTGCAAAAATGAATCAGGGAACCCCTCAAAATCGCCGGACAAGACGTGTTGATGCAGCGAGTCACGGCCTCCCCCTTTTCGCGAACCACAGGCTGCGTGCATTCGGGACAGCAGCTAGGCATTTGAAAAAGTTGAGCATTTGGGGGACGAAGTTCTGCTAAAACTCGGACAACTTCTGGTATAATTTCCCCAGCTTTTCTGACAATTACAGTATCGCCGATATGGAGATTGAGATCGGAAAGTCGATCGCTATTGTGGAGAGAAGCCCGCGAAACCGTCGTTCCAGCCAACTGCACCGGTTTGAGTTCCGCCACAGGAGTCAGCGCGCCGGTTCTCCCGACTTGTACAGTTATTGCTTCTACAATTGTAGGGACTTCGGCAGCCGGATACTTAAGTGCGATCGCCCAACGCGGAAACCTCTGAGTAAAACCCAATTGTTTTTGCAGCCAAACCGAATTAATCTTAACAACAACCCCATCAGTCATATAGGGTAAATTTCGCCGTTCAGTATCCCAATATTCGTAATACTCCCGCACCTCATCCAACGAAGAGCAAATTTTCCGATTGGGATTCACCTTAAACCCCATCCTTCGCAACAATTCCAAAGATTCCCCTTGCGTCTTTTCCTCATTACCCTCATCTAAATGTAGAGTATAAGCAAAGAAATCCAACCGTCGCTTATCTACAATCTTAGAATCCAACTGTCGCAGCGTACCCGCCGCAGCATTGCGAGGATTAGCAAACAATTGTTCCCCCGCTTTTTCCCGTTCCCGATTAATATCCTCAAACACAGCCAAAGACAAAAAAGCCTCTCCCCGCACTTCCACCACAGGCGGCGGATTATCTAAATTAAGTTTGAGAGGAATCGAGCGAATAGTCTTAACATTTTGAGTAATATCCTCTCCCGCAATCCCATCTCCCCGCGTTGCACCCCGAACTAAAACCCCATTTTCATAGGTTAACGCTAAAGCAGAACCATCAATTTTTAACTCACAAACATAGGAAACCCCCCCCAACCCCCCCTTGCTAAGGGGGGGAGTAATTTCCTGGTAGGAACCCCCCCCCAGCCCCCCCTTGCTAAGGGGGGGAGTAATTTCCCTGTTTTCGTCATTGCTAGGTAGATGTGCAATTCCATCTTGTCCCCCCCCTTGATAAGGGGGGGTTAGGGGGGGTGCATTTCCCCCTTGATAAGGGTGGGTTAGGGGCGGTGAAATGCCATCCTCGGAAGGTAAAATCATATCTTGTCCCCCCCCTTGATAAGGGGGGGTTAGGGGGGGTGCAATTCGCTGCCAGCGTTCCTGCCATTTGGTCAATTCCTCAAAATTAAAAGCATTTTCCAAACTGTAGAGAGGAATATTGTGCTTGACGCTAAAAAATTGAGTAGCCGGCTTTTCTCCCACGCGCTGAGTCGGACTTTCCGCAGCAATCAACTCAGGATAATCTGATTCTAACTCTTGCAACTCTCGGTAAAGGCGATCGTACACCTCATCTGCCATCATCGGCGCATCAAGAACATAATAAGCATAGCTAGCTTCCTGTAGCTGCTGCCTCAATTGTTTAACTCGCTGCTGAATTTCTGGTTGCATATTAATTTAAAAGTGTATATTGTCTAACCGCAGATACTAGAATATAGCGGTTCTCAAAAAGATCGGGTACGTAGTTGGGCTTTAGCCCTCCTAGTTTAGTAGTTATATTAAACTGTCAGTCATACCTCATCTTTTTGAGAAAGGCTACAAACACAAACCATAGAAATTTTAGCATTATCTGCGCTGCTCTGCGGGGTGCATCTGTTTTTGGTAAATATGTTTGTAGAGGCGAAGCATGACCGTAGTCAATATGGGATTATAACTAATAACTTATATGCGGTCATGCTTCTTCAGGCTTCAAAAACCAGATGCACCCTACTCTGCGGTTGTAGTTAGGACATTTAAAATCGATTAACGATCCCAATCTTCAACTTCATAAAGGAAACGAGTTCCCCCCATCAGCTTGCGATTAGCCGAGGTACTTTGCACAAAAACCGCATACTTTTCTAGATTGCTCGGCTTGATGCGAACTGTCTCCCCCATTGGCAAACCCAACATTTCTCGGGCCGCTTCTCCTTCAAATAAATCCCCTGTCGAACGTTCCATCAGCACAATTTCTTTCTTACCTTGGATAGTTTCTGTTTTGGTAAATTCATAAAACCCGCGCCCGGTTTTAAAAGCCAAACCATTTTCCAGAACAAAAGCTTTAATAGAAATCTCGTTGTCTACTTCGAGAATCTGAAATCTCCCCGGTTTGACAGCGCGCAATTCTGCTGACTCATAAACAGCAGTCCCTTCCCGCTTCATCATGGTATCAAACATCTTGTTTAAGCCGCGACTCATGCGACCTTGACTGACAACTTCTTGTTCGTAAGCTTGTAGTTGTTCGTCAGATGATTGTTGGTAACAAACTGCTAAAAAGAAATCTGTGATGTAGGAAAACTGGTCGAGATTGAGGTGAAAACCGCCAGATTTTTCCGCTAGTTCTTTGTAGAATAAAGTAGCATGGGGACGGTTGAGAGCTTGGATGCCGTAAACGGCAATTCCCATCTGTGCTAACTTATCTACTTCTTGACGCCAGTTAAGTTTTTGGGGGGTTTGAGCGGGTGCGTGGGGGATATCGTCGCCAATTAGTACGAATGTTTTGGAATTAGTGGGAGTCCAGGAAAGTGATTGAGCTTCGTGCAAGACTAATTCATAACATTCTGGAGCATCGCCGCCGCCAGTAGGTTCGACATTTTCCACAAAATTGCAAATCTTGCCGACATCGCCCGACAAATCGAGGTGTTTAGTCACGTAGGTGCTGCCAGCATCGCAATAGTCTCCGTGAGCAATAATGCCAATGCGAATGCCAGGAATTTCATCAAGCAATCTTGTTACCGTCTCTTTGATTTTCCGACGAACTTGCGTCAAGCAAGGGTACATACTGCCAGTTGTATCAAAGCTAAAAACGACTTCAATGTTGTTGGTTGCCATGACCTGAATTTCCCTAAGGGACAACGATTTCTTACTCTTATTATAGCTCAATACATTTTACTTAATCTTGTCCTACAAGAGCAAGGAAGCAGATGAGGTACGTTGTTGGGCTTCAGCCCTCTTTCCGAATATTATAAAGAGGGCTAAAGCCCAACAACGTACCTAATTTGTATTACGAATCTAGTAAACAGTATTTATTGTAGCTCAAACAAAAAGGAGCCAGCAAGTAGAAAATCTTAAAACTTTCTAATGATGACTCGCGTCGATAAATCATGAATTATGCGAAAACACTCTCACAAATTCAGGTCGGAAAAATCGCTAAACTTCTTGTTGTTATCTCCACCGGACATGGAAGGTTGAAGATTATCACTATTTTTTTCAACCTTCGAGTTGCCGTTGGCGCAGGACTTGAGCGAATCTTGAGAGTTCGGCTTGGTGAAAGCAAGCGGTTCAGCGTGTTCTACTTGAAACACGTTAGCGTATAGGTTGGCAATAATCTGTTTGCCACCCTGGGTCAATTCCAAGTAGTTCAAAGCTGCTGGAATGTATGGGAAAACTCCGTTCCAATAAAACTTGGCGTAATTTTGGCGCAAATCTCCCGGGGATTTGTAGCCCAAGATTTTATTAGTGCCGACTTCCTCAAATTCGTAGAATAGGGCGCTGATTTTGCGGAGGTAATTTGGGTCACTCAACTGACCGATTAAATCGGCGGCCCTGGCGAGCCCAGAATAGTTGTTTCTGTCTTGATGGGTTTCACTAGCAGGAACTGGGAAGCGTGTCAACTCAATATTGCGCTTGATTTGTTCGGCATCAATTAATGTGTGGCCGCCGAAGCGTTCGTCTATTACGAGTTTTCCTCGATCGACATGATAAGGAGTTAGACTAGCAGAAGTGGCGCCGATCGCCACAGAAACCATGCCTCCATCAATACCAGTAGCATAGAGTCCCACAGATTCTTGGTCTTGGCGGCAAACACCTTTCACGTAGCCGATATCGTGGCACAGCAGCGAGATCAGGTAGTGTAGCCAATCTTCCGGCGACACACCCCCTTCGCGAATATGCTTGCCGCGAAGAATCTCTTGTCCCACCAAGGCCACGAGCATTGTGTGTTCCACATTGTGGTAAAGAGCATCGCAGTTAGCGATGTTTTCGAGAGCCATAGTCCCCGCCCAGGCGATAATTTCAGGGTAGTCAGGCTTGTACTTGCCGTAGGTGCGGCGGTAGCCGGCCTGTAGCTCTTGCACAAAAGCGTCAATCAGGATGGCAGTTGCATTGAACATGATAAATTCTCTCACTCAGGCTATAGTTGCAAACTCGATCGCAAATATCTGGGATAGCTGAAACAATAATCAATGGGCATTAGAATAGGTTTGACCCCTCGCCCAAAGACGGATACAAGCGTCGGCTTAAGTCCTAGATGCTACCCAAATTTTAGACCCAAGTTTCAGCTTCCAGATTCATCTGCCGAGTAAATCTCAAATCTCAACTCTCAACTCTCAAATCCACTCACCCCTCGGCGTTGAATTTTAAAGTTCAGCTAGTCTTGTTAGGTCAGAAAATTGCTCTTTTGGATATACTTCCCACGATAACCTAATTTCCCCAGTAAAAGATCGATTTTTTGGTATTAAATATTAGTGAAACAATTTACATCGTTTCACCGACTAATTATTAGAAGTTCTAGGTGTTAAAGTTATGAACTGTCTGTTTCCGAGTATCTCTACTGCGGCAATTCGCGCTCGGCGGTCGATCGCCCCAAAATACCTAGGATTGTTTGCATTCACGGCTGTTTGCACTGCTGCACCGGCCTTGGGAGCAGAACGAATCTATATAACTTACGGGCCGCTAGAAGTATCAGTGCCGATCGAATCGCTGACACTCTTCGCCAAAGAAGGCAAAATAGACTCAAACTTGGACGGCTTCGCTCAGTACGCCAAAAAATCACAGCTAGCGGAGATTCGCAACGGCCTGCAAGCGAAAGCAGAAATCAGCCACGTGACGATCGCCCAATTCCTCTACACGCCTCAAGGAGAATTGCTGCTGGAACGCTTGGGGCGAGTAATTCAAACCAAAGCTCGGCAGCCCGGATTTTATGCCATCCGAGCGGCCCTAATTTTAGCAGCCTCAGATCCAGAAGGCATGACAATTCTCAACGTGCTGCGGAAATTCCCCACTTACGGCATCAGGATTGACATTGCGCGCGGCTTGGGTATCGCCAACGAGCTGACATCGCTGATCAACCGTTCCAATCGGACGATCGCCGGAGTCGCCAAGTTGTCGGAAACACAAGCAGCCGAGGAGTCTGGGATACCGCCCGCCGAAATGCTACAGATCCAGGAAAAGGGCCCCTATAATTGGAAAAAATCATCGGTAACTCTGACGAGTCCAAATCGCGATCGTACCTTTGATATCGACATTTACCTGCCGCTCAAAAGTCCGCAACCGGCTCCAGTCGTAGTAATTTCTCACGGTTTAGGTTCCGATCGCATTTCCTACGAGTATTTAGCCAAACACCTAGCCTCCTACGGCTTTGCGGTCGCCGTCCCCGAACACCCCGGCAGCAACGCCCAACAAATCCAAGACCTAGTAACAGGTAGAGCCAGCGAAGTAGCAGAACCAGCAGAATTTGTCAACCGCCCCCTAGACATCAAAGACCTGCTCGATTATTTAACCCAACTTTCGACAACCAATCCGGTCTACCGAGGACAGCTAGACTTGCAGCGAGTCGGCGTCATCGGCCAATCTTTCGGAGGCTATACGGCTTTAACATTAGCGGGAGCCGAGATTAACTTTGCACAGCTAGACAAAGACTGCAAGCTGGAAAATGAAACTTGGAACCTCTCGCTGCTGTTGCAGTGCCGCGCCCGCAGCCTCGATCGCAACCAGTACAATTTCGGCGATCCGCGCGTCAAAGCTGCGATCGCCATTAACCCGATCGTCAGCAGCATTTTAGGAGAAACAAACCTCAGCAAAATCCAAATCCCAGTCATGGTAATCGCAGGCACCGCCGATACCGTCGCCCCCGCTTTGCTCGAACAAATTCAACCTTTCACCTGGCTGACATCGCCCAACAAATATCTGGTGCTGATGAACAACGGGACTCACTTTTCCACGATCGACCAATCCCCTCAAAGCGTCTTTTTGCCACCAGCACAGGCGATCGGGCCCGAACCCGCCTTAGCCCGCCGCTACCTCAACGGACTCAGCCTAGCGTTCATGGAAAGCTATTTGAACAACAAATCAAAGTTCCGCCCGTATTTAGAGCCAAACTACGCCCTGGGCATCTCCCGAAATACTTTGGGACTGAGAATTTTGCGATCGCTCACCCCCCAGCAACTGCAACAGTTCAGCAGTGCTCCACCTCCTCGCAGCCCTGCACCTGCACCTGCGATCGCTCCAGTTGCTCCACCTTCTCCAGTTGCTCCACCTCGGGTAGCTCCTGTTCCCCGTTAGGGTTAAGTGCGATCGAAGCGACGCAATCTTTTCGCCTCTTTATCGTTTCATCAGCTTTCCTGATGACTCTCATCAGTTAAGCTGTTGTTACACCCCTTTACAAACCGAAATAAAAGGTTTATATTTATTTACATGGCGGAACACAAAGCCGTCACGAACATTGAAAACCAAATACAGCAATCATAAAACCATGACAGCAACCTTACAGCAGCGCGAAAGCGCCAACCTGTGGTCGCAGTTTTGCAACTGGGTCACCAGCACCGACAACCGCATT
>NZ_JAEQCE010000072.1:26396-82232 GCF_020738665.1 Microcoleus sp. PH2017_08_TRC_O_A | reverse complement strand
AACTACATACCTCATACCTCAATTAATTTTAATATTTGCCGAAAGAGCGCTGAAGCGCAACTACATACCTCATACCTCAATTAATTTTAATATTTGCCGGAAGAGCGCTGAAGCGCAACTACATACCTCATACCTCAATTAATTTTAATATTTGCCGAAAGAGCGCTTAAGCGCAACTACGTACCTGCTTTTTTTTCAAAAGGTGTATAGCAATCCTTAATGATTTGCGATCGCTATCCCAATCCTAAAATTACGATCTCGCAGCATATCGTACCAGCTAATACCTATCGCTCGATCGCATATTTCCTCACCACCGGCTGTAACGTGAAAGCGACATTGCCGCTGACTGTGATTTTCTCAATTAGCGATCGCCATCCCAGAGATTCCAGCGCTTCCATCAAATTCGATGTTTTAACCGGTTCAGAAAGTCCGCCGCGCAATTGAGCTAGATCCATTGGTGCTCCCGCCGTAGCCAACTGCTTGATTACATCTTTTTCTAATACCGAAAGTCGCTGAAATTGCTGCGATAAAATATGGTTAATTTGACCTAAAAATACGGTATTTTCTCTGATAAACTCTGAACTTTTACCATTAAATAACTCTAAAATCATTGCTGAAACAATCCTCAGGGCTAAAGGATGAGCGGCATAACAGTCAATCAATTCATCCCATTGTTTTTCTTGAGTCAAACCTCTTTCTTGCAGGATTTCCCGCGCGGCCATATTGTCTAAACCTGTGAGTTTATAAGATCGAACGGGACGAGTTTGACCTTCCAACATAGCTATGTCTCTAGATTTTTCCGAACTGGTAAGCAATAAACAGCTTTGATGGTTGGATTCTCCTATTTGTCTGAACAGCCTTTCGTAATCTTCGTAGCCCGATCGATATTTGCCAGCAAAACCGCCCGTATCTAAGATCGTTTCCACGCCGTCAAGCACGATTAAACAGCGGTGCGCTTGCAAATATTCAATCAGAACGGAAATGCCGTCACTGAGGTTTTCTGGCAATTTTTTGCCCTGACAGTCGCAGATAAATTGAATTAAGCCAGCCGCCAAATCTTGACAACTCGGCTGATTCGACAAACTCCGCCAGATGACAAATTCAAACTCGTTTTGAATTTGCTTGGCTAATTGCGCGCAAAGTGCAGTTTTACCAATTCCGCCCATCCCGAAGATCGCAACTAACCGACAGCGATCGCCCGAAATCCAGTTTTTCAAGAAACCCAGTTCTTCGCGGCGACCGAAAAACCCCGAAATATCCGGCAATTCGCTGCAATTTTGCCGGGTTTGAGGAGTGGGCGCGGGCGCGAGATTGCCGGAAATATCCCCGGAAGTGCGATCGTCAGATTCGAGTCGCAGTCCAAAACTCGCAAACAAACTCTCCATTTTGGCTGTGTCAGCGGGGGCTCGCCGGTTCAATATATTAGACACCGTATCCGTCGAGACGAAAGACGGAGAATTTCGATTAAGTCCAGGATCGGTTTGTTCAGAGATGGTTTGCAAGCTGGGGCGATCGGTAAATTTGAGATAAATCGCGTCCCAGATTTTCTTCCATCCTTTGTCTGTAAGTATTCTGCCGCGATCGCGCCTTGCTTTGGGTACATTCATTTGGATTTTAGATTTTAGATTTTAGATTTTAGATTTTAAATCGGGCTCTCTGTTAGCACGCGCACTCCGCTTGAGACGGCGGTTGGCGAGGGAAAACCTCGCGAGAGATGGGGTGTACGCCGGAATTAATCGGAATTTGCGATCGACTCAGGAGAAGCCGGAGTTAACTTTCTCGCCCTCTTTAAATTTTATAACGCCTGAAACCCTTTCCGAGCAAAGGCTTGACAAAAATATTTCGACCCATCCTTAACTCCTTGTTTAAGTCCCGTTTCTGGCGAGAAATCCTTTGGCGCTTCTGCGAAAGTATCAACAGTTAAGCAAACAACCGCAAACAAACAAGGAATCAACCATGAAATTATTTACTTCTTCCTCCAAAATTTCTCTAGCTTTGTTAACTGCTTTCGCCGCCGCTAGCACAGTCGTAACTGCGAGTTTATCCAATATCAAACCAGCCGCAGCCGCGCAATTTTGCCAGTGCGTACACTACGCAAACAATCGTTTTCAACTGCGTCCTCCCTATGTTTGGAGTGCCAAAGATTACGGTTCAGTGTTGCAACGTAACGGCTTCCGTCAAGTTGGGACTCAACCCGGTGCAGTCGTTGTTATGCAGTCTTCATTCCCCGGTGCCGATCGCACTCACGGACACATTGGAGTAGTTGAAAGAGTTAACGGTAACGGGACAATCGCCGTTCGAGGTAGCAACCAAGGAAATCGCGGTTTGTTCGGGGAATTCAACTGCAACAATGTCAACGTTACCCAGTTTGGAACTTCTGTTAACGGCCGCCGCGATGTCTCGTTTTGGGTGCGATGAAATAAATCCTAAGTTTCGGTATTTATCGAGATTCTTAACTCCTTGCTTAACTCCCGATTCTTCCGTAGCCCTTGCTTTTGGCTTGTGGGAAAGTATCAACAGTTAAGCAAGCAGCCACAAACAACCACAAACAAAAAAACCGGAATCAATACGGCAACGCACCCAATTCTCGCCCCATGCCTTAGTTCTCGGCTGCATCTATCTATTCACCAACACTTTAACTTTTAGATTTTAGTTGAATACCCATACTCATCTATGAATTCAATCTAAAATCTAAAATCCAAAATCTAAAATCACTTGACAAGGAAGACAAACCATGATTGCTCAACACCAACTGCAAAAAGGATTCGGAAAACTAGCTATTGTCGGAACGCTGTCTGTAATGGCGATCGGTTCAAGCGCTGAAATGAGTTTAGCAATTCCCCTGAGACCAATTCTCCGCCGCGCTGTTGAAGGCATCTTGGGAATTCCATCTTATCCTCAAAATCTCCCAGAAAATCAACAGCAATTTCCCCAAGGAACTGCTGGTTCTCCTGAAAGTTTTCCCGGAAATGCTGCACCTCAATATCCCGGACAACCTAATGTTGTACCTCAATATCCCGGACAACCCAATCAACAGCCAATTTATCAACAACCAACATATCCACCTGCACCTGGATATCCGCAACCAGGTTATCCGGTTTATCCACAACCTTATCCTGCTCCTGTACCGGCATCTCCTCCGGCGCGACAAACCCAACCGATGATTATCAACAACTTTTGATAGTTGTTATTCCCTAGGGCAATCCCCGGTGGTTGCCCAAACTTCGGAATCAATTACCAATTACCAATTACCAATTACTAATTACTAATTACCAATTATAAATTTATGAATACTCCTCCTGTTTCGTTTCCTGTTAAAGTGGTGTTAGTATCACTGGTAGTCAGCAATGCTGTATTATGTGTCAAACAAGCCCAGACACCAGTACCTGAATCTAATCAAGCAGAAAATACTGTTAAGTCTGGGTTTTAAATGATACGATTTTTCCAAAAGAATGGAGCTGCTTTGTCGGCTCCAAATTCCATTTTTGGTCAAATTATAATATAATTTATAAAAATTAGTGGTACTAACCGAGTTGGTAGTTTGTTTCCACTAGCCCGAAGTGTAAGGTGCGTCGCTATGAGATTGTTCATTGAATTTAGGGAGTTTTAATGGCTACGCACCCTACAAATACTTTATTCCTTCTTCCTTCTTCCTTCTTCCTTCTTCCTTCTTCCTTCTTCCTTCTTCCTTCTTCCTTCTTCTTATGAGTATCAGAATCTACGGAAACCGCCAAATAAAAACTCTGCCGGGACTGGCAACTCGCCCGACTCTGGCGCGAGTGAGAGAGGCTTTATTTAATATTTGGCAAGGGTCGATCGCAGATTGCAAATGGCTCGATATCTGTACCGGCAGCGGTTCGATGGGTGCAGAAGCCTTGTGTCGCGGGGCTTTGAGTGTCACCGGCATCGAACAGTCGGCAAATGCTTGTGCGATTATCCGCGAAAATTGGGAGCAAGTAGCAGACTCTTCGCAAACGTTCCAAATTCTGCGGGGAAATGCGATCGCCAAATTAGCCTCACTATCACCACAGCAATTCGATCGCATTTATTTCGATCCGCCCTACGCCAGCGACTTGTACGAACCTGTGTTGAACGCGATCGCCAGCCAAGAAATGCTAGCACCTGATGGCGAAATCGCGATCGAACACAGCCCGGAGCGATCGACCCAACCGATACCCGGCCTAGAAATTTGCCGCCAAAAAGTATATGGCAACACAGCACCCAAATCGAAAATCGAAAATCCTCTCTTCCCCCGAATTTATCCGTGGGGTCGCCTCTAAAATCTAAAATCTAAAATCTAAAATCTAAAATCGATTGACAGACTCAAAGGGCATCAGGATCGTCTCAAATCCGTGTGGAAGCGTCCCCAAGAGCGATCGCCACGATCCTCTTGGCGCGCCCCATAAAAGTTTTTCCCTTAGATACCATACAAATTTTTCTGAAGAAGTTAAACTTGCTCCGTAGCCTGTCAAAGCAAGTTTCCTGAGAAATCCTCGAAATAAATTAACTTTACGCTGAAAAAAAGATCTTTCAGTTGTAACATGAACTGCAAAGTGTGAGTGTGAATATTCCTAAAGGAGTGAATATGGTTCAGACACCTTCGCGCCATCGCGGCAGCGAGTTTTCGGCTACTAACTCGGTACAACCAGTCAAACGCGATACGATTTTGCTGGGAAATACCCTCTCCCTACCAAATACAAAACTTTTCGGCACCGACGGAATTCGCGGGAAAGTTGGAGAATTGCTGACTGCACCCCTAGCGCTGCAAGTTGGATTCTGGGCTGGGCAAGTTCTACGCCAAAATGCCCCCAACCAGGGCCCTGTGATTTTGGGACAAGACAGCAGAAATTCCAGCGATATGCTGGCAATGTCACTGTCGGCTGGTTTGACAGCCGCCGGTTTGGAAGTGTGGAATTTGGGCTTGTGTCCCACTCCCTGCGTTGCTTATCTGGCAAGCATTTCGCAGTCTGTGGGCGGAGTGATGATTTCGGCTAGCCACAATCCCCCAGAAGACAATGGGATTAAGTTTTTCGGCCCCAACGGGTCAAAGCTGTCTCAGCATTTACAGGAACAAATCGAAGCGGGAATCCGAGGGGCTAAGGTTGCGGTTGCTAGCTTGGCTTTGGGGCATCACTACCACCGCCCGGAGTTGATTAAAGATTATGCTGATTCTCTCTCAGATTCGCTGCAACAGATGAATTTGCGGGGAATGCGGGTGGTTTTGGATTTGGCTTGGGGGGCTGCTGCTGGTTTGGCGCCGGCGGTGTTTGAGCAAATGGGGGCGGATGTGATCTGTTTGCACAATTCTCCTGATGGATCTCGCATTAATGTTAACTGCGGTTCTACTCATCTCGACAGTTTGCAAGCGGCGGTTTTGGAACACAATGCCGATTTGGGATTTGCTTTTGACGGTGATGCCGATCGAGTTTTGGGTGTTGACAACAAAGGGCGATCGATTGACGGCGATTACATTCTTTATCTGTGGGGCCAGCAATTGCGCGCCTCCGAACAGTTACCGGATAATTTAATTATTTCTACTGTAATGGCTAACCTGGGCTTCGAGCGAGCTTGGGAAGAATTGGGGGGCAAACTAACTAGAACAAACGTCGGAGATCAGCACGTTCACGCTGAAATGCAGCGCACGGGTGCGATGTTGGGCGGCGAACAGTCGGGGCACATTCTTTGTCCGCATTTCGGTATTAGTGGCGATGGTTTGTTGACAGCTTTGCATATAGCTTCGCTGGTGCGTGAGTCAGGGGAATCTTTGTCACAATTGGTAAGTGACAGTTTCCAAACATATCCGCAGTTGTTGGTAAATGTACGGGTGGACGATCGCGAAAAACGCTTAAGATGGCACGAGTGCGAACCCATGCAAAAGGCGATCGATCGCGCTAAAACTGCAATGGGAGAACAGGGACGGATTTTGGTTCGCGCTTCTGGCACTGAACCGCTAATCAGAGTTATGGTAGAAGCTGCCAGCGCCGACTTAGCTAACTTCTGGACTGAAAATTTAGTCTTAGCCGTTCAGCAACACATCGCTATCTAACAGTTGACAGTTGACAGTTGACAGTTGACAGTTGGAAGAAGGAAGAAGGAAGAGGGAAGTGTCAACTTGAGTCTGAAATCCTGTGTATCTCTCTAGGTACGTTGTTGGGCTTTAGCCCTCTTTAGATATACGCCTAAAGAGGGCTAAAGCCCAACAACGTACCTACGGAGGGTGAGGGGGGATCTAGCTCTCGGCGATCGACATTAGGCTAAGACTAAGCTTGAGATTGAGTTGACACCAATGGCAAGAATCCTCTAGTAAAATATAGGGGATATTGAAACCACTTTCTCATGCTTATTCCCTCATCCTTATTACTTATAGACTAAACAACTAACTTCTTCTTTCTTCAATTCCCCATTTCTGATTTTATGAACAGCAAATCAATTAAAAATGGGCGGTTACACCAAACTTGGTTAAAAATTTTAATTGTCGTCATATTAATAACGGGGATATTTTTTAGATTTACAAACCTCGATCGCAAAGTCTACTCCTTCGACGAATCTATCACCTCGCTGCGAATTTCTGGCTACACCTGGACGGAAATGGTACAGCAAGATTTTCAAGGAAAAACAATTAGCGTTCAAGATTTGCAGCGGAAATACCAGCAGATAAATCCCGAAAAAAGTTGGTTGGATACAGTTAAAGGTTTAGCTACAGAAGAACCTCAACTACCGCCGCTATATTTTATTTTAGCCCGATTTTGGGTGCAGTGGTTCGGCCCGGAAGTGGCAACTGTCAGAAGTCTTTCAGCTTGGATGAGTTTGTTGATTTTTCCGAGCGTTTATTGGCTGTGCTGGGAATTATTTCGCTCTGCACGTGCGGGATGGATGGCTGTGACAATCATGGCTGTGTCGCCTTTTCACGTCTTGTACGCGCAAGAGGCAAGGCCGTACATGATGTTTGCTGTCCTCGTCTTGCTGTCGAATGCCATTCTGCTGCGGGCGTTAGCGAAGCCCGCCCCTACGGGGGCTGCGCCAACGAAGAGGATCGCCCTACAAAAATCTACCGCCACATTTAAATCTACATTTAAATCTACATTTAAATCTACATCGAAATTGAGCAAAGGCGTTTGGTTGATTTATGCGATCGCCCTAACTGTAGGACTGTATTGTAGTTTATTATTTTTTATAGTAATATTAGCCCACGGTATCTACGTAATTATCACTGAAAATTGGCGTGTTCGCCAAACATTAATTGCTTATTTACTAGCTTCAGCGGCAGCAACACTCATTTTCGCTCCTTGGATTTTCGTATTAGTTGATAACTCGCCCAGAATCGCTGCAACAGTAGGTTTACCCCATCTTTCTCTTTCGGCCCTATCTTCACTTAAACCTTTGATTATTATCACCTGTAGAACTTTTATTGACACCCATTGGGCGGGTGGAATCATCAAATTAGGTTCGAGCAATACTACTGATTCAATCAGACTGATTGTAGCAGTTATATTAATATTAGCGATCGCACATTCAATCTATTTACTTTGCTACTCAACTCCCAAACGAGTTTGGCTGTTGGTCTTGACAGCGATCGGAATTACAGCGATAGTATTGATAGCAGTGGGAGGCATTGCCGATCGCTATCTAGTTCCCTATATTTTAGGAATCCAGCTAGCTGTTGCCTACCTGTTTACCGCTAAAATTGCCACCGCCCACAATCCCCGACAACAAAAACTCTGGCAGCTCGGTTTAATAGCCATAATATCGAGTGAAATAGTTTCTTGTGCCGTCAGCTCACAGTCACAACTTTGGTGGAACAAGTATCCTTCTAGCACTAAATACAATCCCGCAGTAGCGGCGATTGTCAATCAAGCCCAAAAACCTTTAGTGATTTGTCACGGAGGCAACAACCTCACCGGAAAAATACTGTCTGTCAGCTATTTGCTGAAGCCGCAAGTAGAGCTTTTGCTAGCAGTGAAACCCGAGCAAGTTAAAATTCCTGATGGTTTTAGCGATGTATTTCTCTACAGAAGCACCGAGCTATTGCGATTTGAATTAGAACAAGTGCAAAAATATAAAATTACACCAATTTACCCACCGGGCGATGTGTGGCTTTGGCGTTTAGAGAAATAATTAAAGTGGCAACTGCGAATGATGATTTCTGTTGTGATACCTACCTACAACCGCGAGCAACCCCTGCGAGAGACATTGGCTGACGCGATTCGGCAAAATTACCCGAATTTTGAAGTGCTGGTAATCGATCAAACTCGCACTCACGAATCGGAAACTCAAGTTTATTTAGAGGAATTGGCAACTGCGGGGAAAATTCGGTGGTTTCCGGTAGATTGGGCGAGTTTACCGGGAGCTCGAAATTATGCTGTGCGGCGCGCTGTGGGAGAGATTATTTTATTTATTGATGATGATGTACAATTGCCGGATGGTTTTTTAGCCGCTCATGCTGATAATTATTTAGCAAAACCGGATGTGGGATGTGTGGCGGGCAGGGTTTTTGACAGAATGAAACTGGGTAATTCTGGAGGCGATTTGGCGATCGACTTTTTGCCCCCAGAAGCCATGGATCCGGGCATTGCTTGGTATTTTATCGATTTGGTGCATACAGTCAAACCGCAGCAGGTACTCTCGGCTAGAGGCTGCAATATGTCGTTTCGCCGTCAGGTTTTTGCCGAGTGGGGTTTGACGTTTGACGAGCGGTTTGTAGGGAGTGCGGTGCGGGAGGAGTCGGATTTTTGTTTGAGATTGCGATCGACTGGCATGAAAATTTGGTACGATCCCAGTGCTTGTTTAGTTCACTTGGGGGAAGAAAGCGGCGGATGTCACGATGTCAGCACGCGATCGATCGAATATCAAACCACATTTTATCACAACCACTTCCTGATGGGATTGAAAAATTTAACCGTCTTTCAATGCCTGCGATTTTTTGCCAAACTCTTTGACTGCCACGTTTTGGGGCATCCACCTTGTCATAAAAGCCGATCGCCCCTAAAAATTATCACTAGATTTGCTTTTTATATCCTCGGTTTTATCAGTGCCCTCATAACACTCATCAAATCGCTCTGGAATGACGGACAAATTTACACAAATCAAGACAAAATCAACCCTAAATAATTTATGAATTAATTCGCAATGCCCGATGCCCGATGCCCAATGCCCCATTCCCAATGCCCCATTCCCAATGCCCCATTCCCCATTCCCAATAAATGAGAATCCTCGTTGCCAGCCACACCTATATAGTTGACATAAATCGGGAAAAATTCAAAATATTAGCCAACCTAGAACCCGATATTGAAGTAACAATTGTAGTGCCACGACGCTGGAAACCCGGAGGCGTACAAAATAAAATCATCGAAACCGAATTTTATCAAGAAGACTCATTTAAAATAGTTCCCATCTCCAATTTTAGTCAAAACAATCAAGGCTTGCTAACATTTGGTACAGATATAATTAGACTTTTACAGAAATTCAAACCGCAGATTATCCAAGTCGAACAAGGTTCAAAATCCCTAGCCTACAGCCAATTAATTATACTCAATAAATTACTCAAACTCCAAGCCAAAAATATATTATTTACCTGGTGGAATCTATCCTATGAATTGAAATGGCCTATTTCCCTATTAGAAAATTGCAATCTTCAGAATACCGACGGAATTATTGCCGGCAATTTAGATGGCTCTAAAATTTTGCACCAGCGGGGCTACACAGGTGCAATGGCAGTAATGCCCCAACTTGGAGTAGATGAAAAATTGTTTGTGCCTGCTGCTAAAGATATTGAGTTATCTAGAAAATTTGGCATTAAACCAACAGATTTTGTGGTAGGATTTGTAGGGCGATTTGTCGAAGAAAAAGGACTGCTAACTTTAGCTGAAGCATTAGCAGGATTGAAACAACTTTCTTGGAAGTGGTTGTTAGTAGGACAAGGAAAATTGCGATCGCACTTGGAAGAAAAATGTAGAGAATGGGGCATCAGCGATCGAATAATCTGGGTAGAAAGCGTTTCCCATGAAGAAATTCCACCTTACATTAACTTAATGAACTGTTTGGTATTGCCCTCGCAAACCAGCTATAAATTCAAAACTTTGACTACCGTGGGCTGGAAAGAACAATTCGGTCATGTTTTAATTGAAGCGATGGCTTGTAAAATCCCGGTTATCGGTTCCGATTGCGGCGAAATTCCCCACGTTATCGGCGATGCGGGGTTAGTCTTCCCAGAGGGAAATGCAGGGATTTTGCGCGATTGTTTGCAGCAATTGATGGAAGCGCGGGATTTTGCTGTTGATTTGGGCGATCGGGGTTATCATAAAGTTATGACAAGTTATACAAATCAAGCCTTAGCTGAGCAGTTATTGGACTTTTACAAACAACTTTTGTAGCAGAAGATAGAAGTCGTAGGGTGTGTCGCCATGAAAAATTCCTAACTACATATCAACAATCTCATAGCGACGCACCTGGGTTATTCAAGGATTCGTGCAAATAAACCAAACGCTTCTTTTGCCGCAAAACCTTTTAACAAGCGTATTACTTATTAGCAGCAAAGAAGTAGTAATCTGCTGTGTAATCCACGCGGGTAGTGCTATTTTGTTTTGAGGAATCGCATCCGGTAGCTGGGGCTTTGCCACCTTTAGTATTGACGCGCTGGATATAGGTAACTTTGCTAAATAAACCGTTACCTTCATTGCTTTTGGCACTTAGTAGCACCCAAGGAATCGTAGTGCGATCGGGCGAATCTACACGTTCTTTTACTTCGCCAACGACTTTACTCTTGTCTTTAGTATACTCCCAAGTTGGGCCACCGTAATGTTTGCCAACTAATGCGCCACTTGCATTAAATAAATCAGCTTCCGGTGCTTTTAATGTCCATTCAAATTGAGTGCGATCGCCAGTTTTGGGTTGACACACGTAAATTTGCACGCCTTTGGCTGACACTTCGGAGATTAAAGCATTACCAGCAGGCACTTGTAGCTTTGCCGGCACGTCAGGAAGCTTTTTATTCGTGTCGCTGGGAGTGGGCTTCTGTGCGACGGTTATGGCTGATGCTGTTGGCTGTAATGGCGATACTTCGGCGGTAGCGGCTGCATTGGTTGTCGGATAACTAATGGCGGCTAACATCGAAATTGCGATCGGCATAAATGAGAGAGATTGTTTAGCCATTTTTGATTCAACTCCTAAAGTTACTTAAAAATGAACAGTCATTTTTGGTATTCTGCATGATTAATCTTGCTCGATCGTATCACAACACCATTGGGTTAGCCCGATCAGATAAATTTTATCTCGCGTATGGGATACACAGACTCATGGGAAGAAGTCAAATTGTGCTAATACCAAGTATATTTAAGGTATATCGTGTCAAAATTCATCAACTCTTAGGAATAAAACTATTAAGTTCTTCCACTAGCAGATGCACTGTTGTTGAAGGATTATCACTTTCAGGATTAGGGCGATCGTATTCCATTAAAAGCCGTTTTGCGTGTTTGATCGCATCCTGTTGTTTGTTTTTCAGTTCCTCATAAATCGTTTCACTGTTTTTCTGATACTCGTATCCGAGCAACTTCGTCAACATATTTTGATAATCCTTGCGAGAAATTCCAGTATTATAAAAATGGAAGTGTAGTAAATACCAAAGTTCAAAAGCATCATTGGAGTACGCTACTTTAATGCCGTTATTTTTTGCAAGAGTCATAGCTGCATTAAAATTTTGCGCGTCGTTAGAATTTTTACCGTTAATATCGCGATCGAAGACACACCAAAATCGATCGCTTTCGTCGTATTCTGAGTCATTTTTTAACTCAATAGCTTTTTCTACTAAACTCCTCGTGTTTTTCCCTTCTCCCTTGATATCAAGCTTGATTACCTTTGTGTCTACCGCGAAACTTCTAAAATAGTTGGGTTCTGTTTTTTCACCTTCGCACACGATTAAAAACCATCTTCTATTTTTAACTTTTCTTTTAGAGTAATCAATAGTTCTTCTGGACGAACTTTTTTTAGGCATAGAGTTCACCTAGAAGTTCTTTGAAATTACCAACAAAAGGGATAGCACCATACTTTCCGATGATGTAATCGTGTTCAAATGAGGCATTTTTTCCTACTTTATACTCTACTAAAGAGTACAAATCAGTAGCGCCCTTATTGTCTTTCTCGGTAAACCATATTTGATCTCGGCGAAAAGTCTTGCTGCTAAGCAGATTTGTGTCATGTGTCGTGAATATAAGCTGTGCGTTGTGGGGATTAGTCTCGTTAGAATTGAATAAGCAGATTAATTCACGAGTAATCAACGGATGTAGTCGGGCATCAAGTTCATCTATGAATAAAATCTTTCCTGTCCTCAAAGTATCGAGAAGCAGCCCTGCTAATGCAAACAATTTGTTTGTTCCCTCAGACTCATGCTTTTCAATATCGAATATTTCTATAGCAGTCTGCTTACCGTCAGCATCATATTTCCGATGAACTGTTTTCACGGCTGGTTTGCTTTCAGAAATAGGATATAAACTACCGTAGGAATTACCATATAATGCTGTATTATTGGAAATAATAAATACAGGTTGATTTGTGATTTGGATATCAGCAATACCCAAGTCTAATTTTTTAATGAATTCAATAATATCATGCCTGTGGCGATCGTTCTCAAAAGACTCTAAAGTTTCCTTGCGGTATTGCCTATCTTGCAAGCCTGATATCAATTGCAAAGTTTTACTGAACCACAGCAGGATTTTGCCAGAAAGTTTACCATTAAATTGTGCGACAACAGAAAGAAATAAAGCATTGTTTCTAGTTTTATCGCTAATACCTTGCCCTTCCGGGAAATCATCTAATATAAAGCTGTCAAAATCCCGTTCAAAAAGCATTGTTTCTGAATCTTCATCACTTTGAAACAACCACTCAGCAACAACCTGTTCAGAATTAATCTCAAAACCATATCTAAAATTTTTGCCTTCTAGCAAGAAAACTATTTCAAAGAATGATGGCTCTTTTTCTGTCTCTGTGCTTAGCCTGAATGCTTCAATATCGATCGCCTCTGAAACTTGCGTTTCTTTGGATGAGTTAAGGACAAACCACTTCATAAAGTTAACAGCAGCAACAAGATTGCTTTTGCCGCTGGCATTTGCTCCATAAATAGCAGCACTTTTTAGCAATTTTAATCTATGATTGATTTCAAATACATTATTTTCGTCAAGCTCTCGATCGTCCTCCGTAATTGACGAAGCTACCATGCTGAGTGTGACAGTTTCTTTAAAAGATTTGTAGTTGCCGACGCTGAATCCAATCAGCATAACTTGCCTCCGATCGCCTAAATTAGTATAAAGTGCAAATCTTGCAATTTTTTATATAATAACACAACCAGCTACCGCAATTAAGACCAAGGGCTAATCATGCGAATCCTTCAAATTATCCCCTCAATTTCCCTCGTCTACGGTGGCCCGAGTCAAATGGTACTAGGACTTTCTGCCGCCCTCGCTTCCCAAGGCATTGATGTCACAATTATCACTACAGATTCTAACGGAGATATCGGTCAAGATCCTTTAGATGTGCCGTTAAATCTACCAATCAAACAAAACGGCTATGAGATTATTTATTTCCGCTGTTCTCCGTTTCGCAGATATAAGTTTTCTCTGAGTTTATTGCAGTGGTTAAATCAAAATGCGCGGCAATTTGACCTCGCTCACATTCACGCTTTGTTCTCGCCAGTAACTTCTTTCGCTGCGACAATTGCCAGAGGGCACAAGTTACCGTATATTATCCGGCCCTGCGGTATGCTTGACCCCGCAGATTTGCAGAAGAAAAAGCTTTTAAAACAGGTTTATGCTACACTTTTAGAACGACCTAATTTAGCAGGTGCGGCAGCAATTCATTTCACTAGCAAGCAAGAAGCTAAAATTTCAGAAAGGTTTGGTTTGGATAGCACAGGCAAGATGCCTGTGCCACAAGATTGTTTACTATTAGATAGCACAGGCAAGATGTCTGTTCCAAAAGATTTGATAATTCCATTGGGGGTGACGGCAGATGCTTACCCTGAAATATTGCCTGATTCGGAAATACCAATCATCTTATTTATGTCGCGAATCGAACCTAAAAAAGGATTAGAATTGCTAATTACGGCACTGGAAAGTATTTTAGAAGATGGTCTAAAATTTAACTTTATTTTAGCAGGTTCTAATCCCCAAGATGCCGATTACGAAGCCAAAATTAAAGTCAAAATAAAAAAATCAATTTTAGAAAGATTTACTACAATAACGGGTTTTGTTAGCGGTGATTCAAAAGCTGAGATGTTGAGAAAAGCTGACTTATTTGTGTTGCCTTCTTATTACGAAAACTTTGGTATTGCCGTAGCAGAAGCGATGGCTGCGGGTGTACCTGTGGTTATTTCCGATCGCGTTTATATCTGGGATGACATTCAGCAAGCGGAGGCTGGGTGGGTGGTGCCTCTGGAGGTAGGGGCGATCGCCCGTGCGATCGAATCAGCCCTCCTCGCACCACAGGAAAGGCAGCGCAGGGGCTTTAACGGGCAAGCTTATGCTAAAAAATATTATAACTGGGAGGCGATCGCCCGAAAAACCATCGAAGCTTACCAGCACATTTTGTCATCTATTAACTAACTCGACTAAAGTTTACCTTTTATTTCTTCTCCGGCGGCGAGTTTTTGTGCTGCTATCAGAATCTGTCGGCGATATTTTTTCATCGCTGCTTTGCAGTAATGTTATTGCTATTTCACCTACAATACTTGTCAACAAAACTCTTTAATCCAGCTTGATATCCTGCTCCTACCGCCTGAAATCTCCACTCTCCATTCTTTCTATACAAACGACCAAATTCTAGAGCCGTTTCTAGTGTAAAACTCTCTGTTAATTCATACCGGACAAGTTCGATTCCGGTATCCAAATTGACAATTTTGATGAAACTATTTCTGATATTCCTAAAACTTGCATTGATTTTATCTGCTTCGTGAATAGTCACAACAAAAGTTATTTCCACAATTTCAGGATTAACTTTTTCTAAGATAATGCCGTAAATAGTCTTATTTTCTTTAGCTGGGTTGTTTTCAGGAATCGATTGCAGTACCGAACCGTCAGAGGATTGCAGATTATTGTAAAAGATAAAAAAATTATCGTCAGGTAATTTGCCGTCCGAACCTAGCATAAATGCAGAGACATCAATGTCGTAGCTTTGTCCTGCCTCCGTTACCTGCCAACCGAGGGCGATCGCCATTTTTTTTAAATCCGGTGCTTCTTGAGAGAGATTAAATCTCTCACCCTTACTTAATTGCATAGCCATCTGCTTATTTGTCAAACATAAAAATTTATCTTATTTATTTTAATAGTAAGTGGGACGAGAAATTTTCGTGTTTAATAAAACTTAATATTTTTATAATATAGTAGTCTTCCCATCATTTGGATAATTTTTGTAGTTGCTCTTAAAGATCCAGGTTGCCCCGATAGATAGGTGGTAGGCACGCACCATCCACTACCGCTACCAATCTTCATCAATCATTTAGGATTGCTATAAATCTTTAATGATCGCAGATATCTTTTTGGCAAGATGTCTATTAAATTTAGGTACGTAGTTGCGCTTCAGCGCTCTTTTTGGATCTCGGAAAGAGCGCTGAAGCGCAACTACGTACCTGCTGCTAAAACTAGCATAATAAAATGCTAACTATTAATTATAGAATAGATTGTTTTTTGCAATAGGTCTAATAGTCTAATTTTAATTTCTCCCTACAAAGGTTCCGGCCTTAAACCAATTATTTCTAGTAAGTAAAAACCGGGTTCGATCGCAAGCCCGGTTTCTATAATTTAACTTAATTTGACATTACTTTTCAGCATTTGCCGAACTAGGTGGGAGGGTAACGAAATTGCCAAAAGCTCCAACCGTTTGATAGCTTTTTTTACCTAGTTGAGTTGTGTAAATGCTGACAACGCCAAAGTTCTGACGTTCCGTTGTATTGTCGAGCAAGTGTTCGATCGAGCCGCGCTGGGAAGTCAGGAAAGTCTCTGCAACGCCACTCAAAGCTTTGGGTACGCGGGAATCATTACGCACGGTGTTTTTAAACTCGGTTTCGAGCACGCCGGAAGCATAAGTTAGGTATTTATCTCTCGGAGGATTTGTAAAGGCCATTCCGGCGACTAGCACGCTGAGGGCGATCGCAATTTTTCCGATATTCCCGAAAAAATTAGAAGTTGGTTTGTGAGTATTCATTGCTTTATCAATAATCATTTTTTTCTTGCCCCGATTGAGTTATAAGCTTATCTAGATTTAAACTACACCTTCTGAGAAACAGATTTCAGAAAAAAGAGGACAGTTTGTAGATTGGAGGGAAGTTGCAAATGCAGGCTATGGCTTTTGGGGACGATCGCACTCTAATATAATTCCGAGGTAGCGGGATGGGAGATCCGCAGCCTGTCTTCCTTTTACTTTCCTCCCTCCCCCAAATCCGGTAAATTTTCAAAGACTTACGCAAACAGTGGTTGAAGGCGCTAATGACAGCCGCAAGGTACTTGCGGCACATCCTCAACTTATTTTTGCTTAGATTTTTGTTGATCGATCTCCCGCTGCAACTCCTCAATCTGACGGCGCAAAGCCTCCGTCTCGCTGTTAGATGTTTGGGACTTCACATCAACCGCACCCTCAGCTACAGCCCGCTTGTAGTTACCCAGCTTAATTTGCCGGTATTCCTCGGAAGCCGCCCAATCTCGCAAATACCGCAGCCTTTCCACCGGGAAAGGGTGACTCAGCATCACGCCTTGGCCACCGTTGTAAAGTAAAAATTTATACACTTGGTTGAGATTGTCGCGATCGAGTTCTTGATAGTTGTCAGACTGGCGGATAAATTCTTGCAAACTGCATTGATCTGCATATTTACTGCTAACTCCCGCAAGTTTCATCATCGTCTTCATCACATTGTTCAAATCATCCGTCACCAACAAAGCTGCTCTATCTGCCGATAATTCAGCCTTCCGCCGCCACTCATAAAAAGCAAAAATTAAACCACTACCGACAATGTTTCCCAGCCCAAAAGTCATCTCGCCAATTGTTGATGCGATGCTCATCGCCCACATCGCCATTTGATTTAAAGTTGGATGACCGCATTTGATGTGTCCCAACTCGTGAGCCAGGACTACTTTGATTTCTGACTCATCCAGCAAATCTAAAAGACCTGTGTTTAAAACTATATAGGGTTGATTTTTCCCGAGGGCATAGCTGTTAACAGCGGGATTCTGAGACACAAACAAACCCGGTTCTGGAAAAATATCTAAATCCTGCACGCACTCCCGAAATATATGATAAATGCTGGCATATTGGCGCGGGCCGACTTGTATGCTATTTCCCATTAGGTAAACGAACTGCGGTCGTTCGTAGACAAATTCTACAAATTTGCTGGCAATTAAGTCAAATCCAGGTACGCTGCGTAATGCGGTCTCGGCTTGGCGATCGAGGGGATGCTGAAAAGCTTCGCTAGAAATTCCAGTATAAGTAGGCATAGTTGTTGCAAAAGTTACATCTAAAATATCTCAGTGTTGCCGATCGCAGCGGTTGCTACCGGGCGCCTGACTTATCAATCTTATCGCGATAAATCTTCAACTCTTGTGGAACAGGCATCTTGCCTGAGAATGCTGCAAAATGTGAGTTAAAATTGTTTTTATTGTACAGGCGCGATCGACAAGCGTCTTTCGCTGTGTCTGTTAATCAAAAATAGGAACGTGCAAAAATGGCTATCCTGCGACTCGAAAACGGTAGAACCTATACTCAACTGAGCGATATTACCCGCGAACTTGCTCCTTTGAACATTCAACTCAATAGTTGGCCGGTGGGTGACAACCCAGAAATTCGGGAATTGCTGGCTCTCGATGCGATCGACGACAATCAAAAAGAGCAAGTGCTACAAGCCCTCGACGGCTACTTTCAGCAACTCAAGGAAAGCGCAGGCTATCAATCCCGCGACTTAATTGTACTACACCCAGACATTCCAAGCCTCGACACTCTGCTCTCCAAATTCGACAAGTGTCACATTCACGCTGACGATGAAGTCCGCTACATTGTAGCAGGAGAAGGAATTTTCGGTTTTGTGCGTCCCGACGGTAGTCAAGTAGAAGTGACTGTACAGCCCGAAGAATTTATCAACGTACCAGCGAATACGGAACACTGGTTTTATTTGACAGCAGCCCGGAAAGTTAAAGCTGTGCGCTATTTTACCACCACGGTCGGTTGGACACCGGAATATACGGATACTCAAATTCGATCGCAATTAGCTACTGTTTAAATATGCCAGCTAAAGATAAGTTTCACGAACTCGTCAAAACTGCCCTCGAAAATCAGGGTTGGACAATTACCGATGACCCTTATCATATCGATCTCGGATTTGTTGATTTTTATATCGATCTGGGTGCAGAACAGTTATTAGCAGCTACAAAGGATAATGAAAAAATTGCGATTGAAATCAAAACGTTTTTGGCACCATCGACGATTTCAGAGTTTCATACCGCAGTGGGACAATTTATCAACTATCGGATTGCATTAGAATTTGACGATCCAGAGAGAACTCTTTACCTGGCAATTCCATTAGGTATTCACAGAAAATTTTTCAAATACTCATTTATTCAAACGGTAATTGAACGCAATCAAATTCCACTTTTAGTTTACGACACCGAAAAACAGGAGATTTCTGAATGGATAAAGTAAGTTTGTATCGTCAATATATTCAGGAATTGCTAACTGAACGATCTCAGAGGCGATCGCCTCACGATCCAGTTTCCAGCGAGACAATTTTCGATTTAGTCAGCGATCGCTATCAACTGGTTCATGTGGGTTGGAAAGATAGTAACACTCGAATTTATGGCTGCATAATTCATGTAGACATTAAAGATGGGAAAATTTGGGTACAGCATGACGGAACTGAAGAGGCGATCGCCAATCAATTAATAGCACGAGGCGTCCCATCCCAGGAAATTGTGCTAGCCTATCATGCACCTCATGTCCGACAATACACCGAATTTGCAGTTGGTTGATCTGAGATGTTACATCAACAGCAACAGGGAAGATGCCTGTTCCACAAGAAATTTAATCTTTTTGGAACAGGCATCTTGCCTGTTCATAAAAGGCTAATTGACATTGTGCAAAATCTTAGTTAATCCTACCTCAAACTTTGTGATTTGAAGATTGCAATATACTCAAAGCAACCGCCTCCGCTACCTTAATCCCATCAATCCCCGCCGACAGAATTCCACCCGCATATCCCGCACCTTCCCCCGCAGGATAAAGCCCTTCAGTATTCAAACTCTGATAATCGTCTTTGCGCTTGATCCGAATTGGTGAAGAAGTCCGCGTTTCCACTCCAGTCAAAACCGCATCATCCATCGCAAATCCTTTAATTTGTTTGTCAAAAGCCGGAAGTGCTTCGCGGATGGCTGCGATCGCAAAATCCGGCAAACTTTCGCTCAAATCAGTCATCACAACTCCGGGCGTATAAGAAGGCTGCACAGCGCCTAGGGCGATCGAAGGGCGATTCGCCAAAAAATCTCCCACAAGCTGCCCAGGGGCGTTGTAAGTGCCACCTCCTAACTCAAATGCCCGTTCTTCTAGGCGACGCTGAAACTCAATTCCCGCCAACGGATGACCCGGATAATCTTCCGGCGTGATACCCACCACAATCCCGCTGTTAGCATTGCGTTCGTTGCGAGAATATTGACTCATCCCATTCGTCACAAGTCGCCCCGGTTCCGACGCCGCCGCCACTACCAAACCGCCGGGACACATACAGAAACTGTAGACAGAACGACCATTTGCACAGTGGTGAACCAGTTTGTAATCGGCGGCACCTAAAAGCTTGTGGCCCGCCCGATCGCCAAAACGACAGCGATCGATCGCACTTTGGGGATGTTCCACCCGAAAACCAATCGAAAAAGGCTTAGCCTCAATGTAAACACCGCGCGAGAATAACATCTCAAAAGTATCGCGGGCGCTGTGTCCCACCGCCAGAACTACATAATTACTAGCAATATATTCTCCGCTGGCTGTAGTAATTCCCTGCACTTTGCCATTTTCGATATGAATATCTTCGACACGAGTTTGAAACCGAATCTCACCGCCTAAGGATTCAATTTGGGCGCGAATACTTTGGACAATTCCCACCAATTTAAACGTACCAATATGCGGCTTATTAATATATAAAATTTCCGGTGAAGCACCCGCATTCACAAGTTCTGTCAGCACCTTGCGCCCGTAATGCTGAGGGTCTTTAACTTGGCTGTAGAGCTTGCCATCCGAAAAAGTTCCCGCACCGCCTTCCCCAAACTGGGCGTTAGATTCTGGGTTGAATTCTATTTTTTTCTTCCAAAATCCAAAGGTGTCAGCCGTGCGATCGCGCACAGCTTTGCCACGTTCCAAAAGGATCGGGCGAAACCCCATTTGTGCCAGCATCAGCCCTGCAAACATACCGCACGGCCCCGTACCGATCACAATGGGCCGAACTGTCGTCAAATTGCTGGGGGCTTGGGCTACATAGCGATAACTCGTGTCTGGCGTCACCATGACATGAGGGTCTTTTTTGAAGCGTTGCAGAAGTTCGTTTTCCTGTGTTGTCTCGACATCCACAATATAGACAAGAACAATTTCGGCTTTTTTGCGAGCGTCGTAGCTGCGTTTGAAGATGGTATAGCTGAGCAATTCTGCGGGGGGAATTTGCAGCTTTTTGAGAAGGGCGCTGGCGATCGCATCTTCAGGATGATCTAAGGGAAGTTTGATTTCGGTTATTCGTAACATATAGTAGTTGTCAGTGTTAGTTGTTAGTTGTTAGTTGTTAGTTGTTAGTTGTTAGTTGTTAGTTGTTAGTTGTTAGTTGTTAGTTGTTAGTTGTTAGTTGTTAGTTGTTAGTTGGTAGGGGCGGTACTAAAAGTACCCGCCCTCTTATTTTTTATTTTTTAGTTGTCAGTTGTCAGTAGAAAAATCTAATAAAATCAGTCCAATAAAAGTATTTAGGAATTACCAGAAAGAATTGGTTGAAAGCCCCAAGCCTTCGAGGGAGAAATTAAAATCAGACTATTCATTACTCCAATCCTCGGACTTCTAGGTAGAGGTCGCTATCAAACTGTCAACTGTCAACTGTCAACTATCAAACTGTCAACTGTCAACTGTCAACTGTCAACTGTTGAAGCACGGGTACCAAAAAAGCGTTTTTTTTACGAAAACAGGTGTTGTCACCCGCAGATTTCGCACAAACCCGGTTATGAAAGTCGGAGTGCGATCGCGAACTGCATTATAACTAATTAACTCAAAATCATCTGGGCGATCGTCATAAGTCGATCGCCAATAGAGTTTTGACTTGTGACTGGATAATTGCAGAAGCGTTATAATAAACAAAAAATTAAGTTTTGTAAAGACCCTTGACTGCAACATTTACACCCAAAAACAGCCAAACCTGGCACGCTCTCAACCCCCTGTGGGAAGGAGCCCAAGACGCAGTACAGAAGGGTTTACCCCACACCAAGCTAGCACCCGCATGGCAAATACTGCTCTTGGGCGACGGTTCCCCCACCCGTCACCTGCAACTGCTGACAGGGGAACCCACAGAAGTAGATGTGATCGATATGTCCTTGGTGGGTGAAGACGCAGACGGTGCGCCTGCACAAATTGTGGCGGTTCCAGGGCCGCGCCTGCGCCGTCAAGTGTGGCTGCGTACAGCTTCGGGACAGCGCCTCGCCTACGCGACTTCTTGGTGGGAAGCGAGTCACGTAGATGAATATTTGGAAAATAAATCTTTGCCAATTTGGGCAAGTTTAGCGCGGCTGCGAACAGAATTGTATCGCGATGTGCAAGGCATTTATTGCGGTGAGTCGGTGGCCTTGGAGTCGGCTTTTCAAGAGTCGGGGCCTTTTTGGGGGCGACACTATTTGTTTTGGCATCACGGGAAGCCGCTGACACTGATTTATGAGGTGTTTTCGCCTTATTTGACTAAGTATTTGGGGCCGATGGAGTTGTAATATTGTAGGCGATCGCAGGTGCATCTGGGTTTGTCAAATATATTTGTAGGGGCGAAGCATGACCGCGGTCAATATGAGATTATAACTAATAACTTATCTGCGGTCATGCTTCGCCCTCTTCAAAAACCAAATGCACCGGAGCGTGATGACTTTAGTCCTCGGATAGATGCGGACTAAAGTCCTCACGCTTGGGAGCATCTCAATTTTGCAAAAAGCATTTTTTTTATTATAGTGCGAGCGTCCCCGCTCGCGATTTGTAGCATACGCGAGCGGGGACGCTCGCACTATAAATGCAAAACTGAGATGCTCCCCTCACTACGAACCTGAATGCGGACTAAAGTCCTCACTACGAGCCTGAATGCGGACTGAAGTCCTCACTACGAACCTGAATGCGGACTGAAGTCCTCACTACGAACCTGCAATTTTTTGCCGGAACTTCACTCGCAAACCGTCACGCGGGTGTGGAGTCGGTACTCGGATTAAATTCAAATCTTGATCCGGTAACAAATCCCATTCGCACTCTCGAACCATCCTCGCCGCAAACAGTTTCATCTCTAACCGCGCGAATTCTTTCCCCAAACATTCCCGCAAACCGCCGCCGAAGGGCACGTAACTGAAAGGTTTAGCATTTGTCGATCGCTCCAAACTAAATCGATCGGGGTCAAAGCGATCGGGTTCGGGATAAACTGAGCTATCCTGATGCGTCTGATTGATTTCGTAAAGCACGCTCCAACCCTGGGGAATTTCGTAGCCGCCGAACTCGCAAGCCTGAATTACCCGCCGAAAACCGCCTCCCACCGGCGGAACCAACCGCAGCACTTCTCGCATCACCTGCTCCAAATAAGTCATTTGTTTGAGCTGTTCCAAGTCTAGCGGTTCAGTTGCCGAAAACTGCTGTTGTTCCGCGCGAACTTTTGCCATCACATCGGGGTTTTGAGCTAGGAGAAGGCAAAAAGAGGCGATCGCCGAAGTCAAAGTCTCGTGTCCCGCAAACAACAGCAGCAGCACTTGATCTTTCAACTCCTCCAAACTCAAATTGTTTCCGTCATCGTCGCGAGCCGAAATCAGCAAACTCAAAGCATCATTCCCTTCTCCCATATCTTGTTGGCGATCGCGAATAATCTTTTCAAGTTCTGATAACAGTAACTTTCGGCACTTTTTCGCCTTTCCAAACTTAGTCCACGGCACATCTAAAGCAATCGAAAATAAACCCTCGCACCAAGTTTCAAAATAATGTCCCAGCGCCGTCTCCGAACCAGCATCAATCCCAACTAACAACTTACTAGCAACATCAAAAGTATAATTTCTCAGTTCGGGATACCACGCAAACTCGCTCATCTGCGTCCATCTTTCCAAGTAGCGCCCAGTGATATCTTCCATCCCGCCGATGTAGCCCGCCAGAGCTCGCGGTTGAAACGCTTGGTACAGCAGCTTGCGCCGATTTTGATGTTCCGAACCCGTTTGCAGCGCCAAGGAAAGCGGCCCTAAAAGCGCTTTCATGCTCGGAGGCCAACTCATAACAAAATATTGATTTTCATGGCTTAAAACAAACAAATTCGCCTCTGAGCCGGACACAAACACGGTAGGCTGTCCGAAGATGCTGGTTTTGAAAATTGGCCCGTACTGTTGGTGGCGTTTTTTGGCGAATTGAGCATCTTGTAAAAAGTTGAGGGTATCGCCAATTAGCGGTAAACCCAAATTGCCTGGAGGTAATGTCATTTCAGATTTCAGATTTCAGATTTTAGATTGTTCATATCATATTAACTGAATTTACGCAACTGTATAAAGGTACGTTGTTGCGCTTCAGCGCTTTTATACATATGAAAGAGCGGGTGCATCTGGCGCAAGGAAGAGGGCGAAGCATGATCGCATATAAGTTATTAGTTATCATCTCATATTCACCGAGGTCATGCTATAGCCCATACGGATATATTCGCCTTGCGCCAGATGCACCCGAAAGAGCGCTGAAGCGCAACTACGTACCTAAGAGTTAACCCTATAGAACCTATTTAATTTTCTCTTCTTTGAATCGGAATCTTGATCGTAAATTCAGTGCCTTTCCCCACCACAGAGAAACACTTGATTTCACCTTTGTGTTTTTCGACAATAATAGAATGAGAAATCGCCAAACCCATTCCCGTCCCCGAACCGATCGGTTTTGTAGTATAGAACGGATCAAATATCCGCTGCTTGACTTGATCGGTGATACCTGCACCGTTATCAGCAATTCTAATCGCAGCAAAATTACCTTCTACCTCTGTAGAAATGCGGATAATTGCTGAATTTGGAAGCGGTTCTTGTAAAGCGTCAATTGCATTCGCTATAATATTCATAAACACCTGATTCAATTGTCCGGCGTAACACTCTACCAGCGGCAATTGTCCGTATTCTTTAACGACTTGAATTGCTGGGCGATGGTACTCCGTACCCGCTGCGCTAACGGGCTGAACTTTCAGACGGTGTTCTAAAATCATCAACGTGCTGTCGATGCCTTCGTGAATGTTAACTTTTTTCATTTCAGATTCATCAAGGCGAGAGAAATTTCGCAAACTCCGCACGATATCTCGGATGCGAGTTGCTCCCACCTGCATCGAAGACAGCATTTTTGGCAAGTCGTCTAACAAGAAATCTAGCTCTAATGCCTCTACTTCCTCCTGAATAGCTGCGGTCGGTTCCGGGTATTCATCTCGATACATTTGCAGCAGTTTCATCAGGTTTGTGGTGTATTCTTCTGTGTAGGTAAGATTGCCAAAAATAAAGCTGACTGGGTTATTGATTTCGTGGGCAATTCCTGCTACCATCTGACCGAGACTCGACATTTTTTCTGCTTGCACGAGCTGGGTTTGAGCAAGCTTAAGTTCGCACAGAGTTGCTTCTAGTTGGGCAGTTTGTTCTCGCGCCATTCGGGCTGAATCGACGCTTTGGGTGTAGAGTTCGGATTGGCTGATGGCGATCGACAATTGATCGCCAATTGCCGATAGCAAATCCACTTCGTCTTGTGTCCACCTCCGCATCTCGCGACAAGCCACGCAGCCCACAACACCAATTAAACCCCCTGCACTTTTGACCGGCAAATCCAAGACAGACTTGTAACCCAACTGCAAAAAGAACTCTCTTTCTATGGGATCGCTCAAATTTGCAACATCATCTATTTGGTAGATTTCCGATTGGGCTATTTTTTGGGCCAGACTCCCCGTTACGTCAGCAGGATAATAACCCACAAGCGAGAACAAGTCATCATTTTTAGCTTCGTGGACGACATCCCAAGCGGGTATCTCGACATCGGATACATACCAAATAAACAAGCAGCGATCGAGTTGTAGCAAGTCGCGAATTTGGTGTACAGTTGTTGCCAATATAGTATCTAAATCGAGAGAAGCGCGGATTTGACTGCCTAACTGGTTGAGCAATTTTTGCTTCATGGCTGCTGATGAAGCTTCGGCGGCGACGAGGCGAGATGTTTCGTAAAGTTCGGCTTGATTAATGGCGATCGCCAATTGATTGCCCACAGCCACTAACAGTTCCACTTCCTCATCGCTCCAACACCGGATGCTGCTAGAAGCGCTACAGCAAATTACCCCTATTTTACCTGAAGATGTCTGAATGGGAATGTCCAGCATAGACTGTAATCCTATACACATGAAAAAATTCCGCTCTACTGGATCGGTAACATTTTTAAAATCATCCACCCGAATTATTTCAATATTGGCAATTCGCTCGGCTTTAGAACCAGTCAAGTTAGCCGGAAATACACCCAGCAAGGAAGGTAGTTCATCATTTTTTGCCTCGTATTCTACATTCCAAAATGCTGATTTTTCGTTGGTTATATACCAGATAAATAGGCACCGTTCGAGCAGCAGCAATTCACGTATTTGCTGCACAGTGGTGGCCAAAATAGTGTCTAAATCCAGAGATTTGCGGATATTGCTAGCTAGTTGGTTAAGCAGCGCTTCCTGCTCTGCTAATTTGCGGAATCTCGCTTCCGACTCTTGCAACTGTCTTTGAGCTTCTTTTTGTTTCGTTACGTCCAAACCCAAACCGATTAAGCCGATCGCATTACCGCAATCATCTTTGACCTGAGTTTTAATTATCTCCAACTGGTGGTATTCACCGTCAACCAACTGGAGCAATTCTTCAGAATAACAGGGAGGATCTTGGCTCCAGGCTTGTGCATCTGATACCATGCAGTTAGCAGATGCTTCTAATCCAAAAACTTCGGAATAGTGAGAGGCTGCTAAGAACTTCTCTTCGGGAATAGCTACATCTTCGCAGAAAGTTTTGTTGGCTAATAACATCCGCCCGCTAGCATTTGCCATCCACACCCAGATGGGAGCATTGTCAATAATTCCCCTCAAAGTTTGCTTTTGGGCGGCGAGAGCAAGTTCTGTTTGTTTGCGCTTGATTCCCAGGGCGATCGAATCGGCAATTGACGCAAAAGAAATCAGTGTAGATTCCGTCAACTCCTGGCGAGCAAACATGGCGATTACTCCCACCAACTGATTGTCAACAATCAACGGATATCCAGCAAAAGCCACCATTCCTTCTCGTTTCGCCCATTCTTTGTCGCTGACTCGGGCATCTTCTTGCACAGAATTAGTGAGGTGAGGTTGTCGATCCCGGGCGATTAAACCAATCTTGAACTCGCCGACCGCAATGCGGCTGTGAGCGTCGTCAATGTGAGTATAAATCCCCGCACTTGCTTGCAATTCCAAGACATTTCCCTCTTCATTGAGCGTCCAAATCCGAGCAAACGCAGCATCCAGATGGCGCACAACTGCATCGGTACATTTTTGCAAAGTTGCAGGTAAAGTGCGGTTTTCAGTCAGAGCAATTCCCACATCTGCTGTGAATGAAGAAAGTTTCAATTGTTCTGCTAAAGCTTGTTCTGCGAATTTGCGATCTGTAACGTCGGCAGCAACACCGAGACGCTGCTGGATTTTGCCCGACTCTGTTCTGCTAAATACAATATCGCGACTGACTAACCAGCGCCAACTATTTTGTCTGTCGAGCACCCGATATTCGTACTCAACCACCTCGCCGTCGGGAGCATTTTCTATTTGCTGGATATATCTGGGAAATTTAGCTAAATCTTCAGGGTGGATAATTGTCGGCAACAGATTGCTGCCCATTTCTTGAACTTCTGCCACTGTATAGCCCAGGAGGTCGGTGATTTCGCGGTTGGCATACACATTTCGCTGCTCGATTTCGTCGTAAACATAGAGAATATTCGGACTGGTATTGGCAATGCGCTCAACAAAGTGCTGACTAGCTTGCAGCGCTGCTTCTGCAAGTTTTCGAGCCGTAATGTCGGTGGAATTACCAATAATTCGGTAGATGCTGCCAGAGGTATCGTGCAGGGGCGTCAGAGTTACGATAAACCAATTTTCTACACCTGCCAATTCGGCGCTATTTTCGTAAGAAATCGAGCTGTCTGCGGCCAAACAATCGAGGTATCTTTGCCGAAAATTTGCTGCTACTGCTGGGGGAAACACTTCTTCGGGAGTTTTGCCTTTGACATCAGCACTCAAAATGCCTGTAGATGCTTCTGTAGCTGCATTCCAGCCTGCATAGCGGAACTCTCCGGCGGCGACATCTACCACGAAAATAACTTGATTCGATCCGTTATAGATGCTGTTTAAAAATTCTTCTTGTTCGCGCAATTGTGCTTCGGCTTGTTTGCGTTTTGTAATGTCGGTAGCACTTCCCACAATGCGACAAATTTTCCCAAATTCGTCTCGCAGCGGAGTCAGAGTTGTGATAAAGCAGACTTCTTGAGTCTCAAGACTAACAGATTCTTCGTAAGAAAGAGAGCTATTTTTTAGCAGGCATTCTCTTAATTTCTGCCGGAAAAACGCTGCCGTAGATGCTGGGAAAAGTTCTTCTGGAGTTTTGCCGCATCCTTCCTCCTTGCTGATGTTACTGAGTAACTCTGCTGCTCGATTCCAGCCGGCGTAGCGAAATTCTTCGTCTGCGCCGACATCTAGTACGAAAATACTGTAGTTCACACTGTCGTAGATGCTGCTCAGAAATTCTTTTTGCTGCCACATTTCTGCCTCGGCGCGGCGGGCTGGGGTAATGTCGGAGTGGATGCCAACCCACTCGCGAACGCTGCCATCTGCATTCAATACGGGTATACCGCGCACGGTCATATACCTGTACTCGCCGTCGTGCCGCAGCAAGCGGTGTTCTATTGCGAATAAGGTGCGATCGGCAAGTGCCTCAGACCACATCCTGGCAGTATATTCTCTGTCGTCGGGATGGATGTTATTGAGCCACCCCCATCCTTTAATTTCGTCGTAAGTCGCTCCCGTAAATGCACTCCATCCTGTTTGTTCGGCGACAACTTCGCCTGCGGCGGTAGTATCCCAAATAATTTGGGAGGTGGCTTCAGTTAAACACCGATATTTTTGCTCGCTTTCTTGGAGAGCTTTTTCGGCTTGTTTGCGATCGCCAATATCAGAAATAGTGCCAATCATTCTCACCGGAGCATTATTTTCATCTCTTTCTACGACTTTCCCCCGCGCCAAAATCCATTTAAATTCGCCGGATTTAGCTAACATTCTATGCTCAACAGCATAGCCATTTTCTGGATTTTCCAAATAGGCATTTAATTTCTGGTTCAATACCAGTAAATCGTCGGGATAAACTAGCTGTGACAAACCGATCGCATTTGCTTGTAGTTCGTCTGGTTCGTAGCCCAACAAAGCACTGTACTCGTGGTTGCAATACATTTCGTCAGTAACTATATTCCAATCCCACATTCCGCTGTCGGAACCCCAAAGAGCTAGCTGCAACCGCTCTTCGCTGCGCCGCAGGGCGGCTTCTACCTGTTTGCGATCGCTAATATCGCGAGCAACTCCCACCACGCCCGTGATGTTTCCAGAGCGATCGCGCAAAGGGCTTTTGGTAGAAAGAAATGTCAGGATGTTGCCCTCACTATCTTTTACTAATTCTTCGATGCTTTCCTCAATCCCAGATTGCCAGATCCGGCGGTCATTTTCCGCCAGCATATTCGCAATCTCCAGCGGAAATAATTCGGCATCATTTTTGCCAAAAATTTCTGATTTTGGCTTGCCAATCATGCCCGCAACCGTAGAATTGACCAATAGGTAGCGGCCCTGAATATCTTTGACAAAAATGCTGTCGCCTGTACTTTCGATGACGTTTTCAAAGAGGATGTTACTTTCTTGTAGTGCTGCTTCTATTGCTTTCCGATCGCTGATGTCGCGTGATATACCAATGATGCCGATCGCATTTCCTTCCGAGTCGTACCAAGGGCATTTTGCTGTCAGAAATGTTTGCATTTGTCCATTTATATGGAGATTTTCTTCCTGATTGAAATGTATTCTTGATGCTAGAATTTCGATGTCTGAATCTATCATTCTTTTGGCTATTTCAGCGGGAAATAATTCTGTATCGTCTTTGCCTATAATTGCCTCAATAGGTTTTTCAAAAAAATTAGCTAGGGCAGAATTTCCGATCGCGTAGCGGCCTTGAATATCCTTGACAAAAATGACATCCGGCGTGCTTTCAATCACGGAACGCAAGATTGAATTGCTGTGCTGGAGCGACTCTTGGGCGAGTTTGCGATCGGTAACGTCGCGGGCGACAGCATAGATCAATTCTTCTTCGCAGAAAGGGCTAGCAGTCCAGGCTATCCACTTGTAAGACCCCTCGCGACACAGCCAGCGGTTTTCAAACCCAACGATATTATTCCCCGCAGCAATCCTTTCAGCTTGTTTTAGAGTAGTTTCGCGATCGCCTGGATGGACGAATTCAATGAAGAGTTTGCCCACCATTTCGGCTGGGGAATAGCCGAGGATTTTTTCGGCTGCTGGGTTGATGTGCTTAATATAACCGTCAAAAGCAACTACGCAGAGCATATCTGGCGACAGGCTAAAAAATCGATCGCCCTGGTTGAACTTGCTCTCTTGGCGATCGTTGCAGGCCCAGACAGCAGAGGCGTGCGATCGCGCGGACACCACCAACATGACAATATTGGCTACAGCCAAACATCCCAGGGCGAGTTGGCTCTTGCACAAACCATCGCCTCCGCCTGTTACCAGCAACCCGTTTAATACAAGCAGTACCACACTCGCAACTGAGAATACACTGCCTGAGGCGATCGTCGCGAGGCTGATTGTTTGTTCATACTGCATACTGCATTCTGCCTTCTGTCTGCTGGTGACTGCTGCCGTTAATTTTATCAATAATAGTTGCAGGAATTTAAACAATTTAGTGTTTTGTGATTCTTCTATATGAACTAGATCTTTCATTTTTTTGAATAAGTTTAATTTTTGATGAGTTAAGACTTAAAAACAACTCTAAAGATGTTAAAATACTTTCAACAGTTGACAGTTGACAGTTGACAGTTGACAGTTGACTATTTGAGAGCTACCTCTACCCTTAAGTCCGAGGATTGGAGTAATGAATAGTCTGATTTTAATTTCTCCCGAGCAGGCTTGGGGCTTTCAACCAATTCTTTCGGGTAAATTTTTTCTAGCTGGCGAAATCAAGCATTGGCATTTTTTCCTTATTTTATGCAACACAACCATAAAATTAAGTGTATTTACGGAATTAGCGAGTAATATTTTTTTAGCTGCGGTGCGGCTTTTATCATTTTTTGTAAGGGCATAAAGGGTTTATCTTTAATAATGGACTAGATATTGCTGTTGGTCATTGGACATTTGGCCTAATCTAGCTAGTCCAGCACGCAAAATTTAATTATCTAGAGTGCGCCTGAAGCACATTACCGCGTAAGAGTATCTTGTCAAACCACTTTTTGCGTAAGTTATGACCCGGTTTGATGTACTAAAATACTGCGGGGAACTCTCTGACTGCTGGTTGAAAAACCCGCACTCTCCGTCAAATTCAACCAAATTTCATACTACCTATTAATTGTGAAGTTAAAATGAAGATCGACTGTTGATTTATGAAAAAAAAATAAAAAGATGTTGGTAGGAGTTGTTAGTTAAACTCCTATGTTCCCGGGTAATTGGGAATTGGGAATGGATCCGTTGTACTTCGCGAGTGTTGCAAATTGCTATAACCGGACATTCTCCATACCGAAGGCAGAATCCAGTGTTAAGTGTTTAATTTGGATTTTGATTTTTTTAACTGTATTAATACAAGTTCACAAAACTCTTGCTACAATTATCAATCTGGTATTAATATCGTGTCCGGTTGATTACCATCACAAAAACGGTTTGTAGTGCGGACTTCAGTCCGCAGTATAAAGCGGACTGAAGTCCGCACTACAAACCTTGGTACAATCCATGTGTAGGCTTAATTCTGGGATTTGGTTAGAATTGTATCCCATCAAACCACCACAATCAAATTGGTTGGATGAGGCATTTAGTCCGATGCTGCTAAAGGCTCGGGGTTAATTTTAAGGACTAGATAATATCACATTTGTTGCGATTCATCCCCAGGCGATAGGGGCGCATTCGCAGCAGACAAAGCAGATTGGCGACCTAATTGCTGTTGCCGAATGCGCTCCAAATTCCCCGCCGGAATAGCAGCTATCAGTTGCCGCGTGTAAGCTTGCTGCGGTTGGCGGTAAATGCGCTCGGCTGTGCCAATTTCCTCGATTTTACCTTTGTTCATGACGATCGCGCGATCGCTCATAAACTTGACCACGCTCAAATCGTGAGAAATAAAAATATAAGTCAGTCCAAACTCTGTTTGCAACTCCTTGAGCAAATTTAAAACTTGCGCCTGCACCGATACATCCAATGCAGAAACCGATTCATCGCAAATAATAAACTTAGGATTCAAAGCCAAAGCTCTAGCAATACAAATTCGCTGCCGCTGTCCCCCGGAAAATTCGTGGGGGTAGCGCCGCATAAAATCGGGATTTAAACCCACTCTATCCAACAAATAAGCGGCGCGATCGCGCTTTTCTTTCGGGTTTTTGCCAAAGCTGTGAATCACCATCGGTTCCATCACCGCTTCCCCAACACTCAGGCGCGGATCGAGAGAACTATAAGGGTCTTGAAAGATAATTTGCAAATCGCGCCGCAGCCGGCGCAATTGGCGATCGTACTCTTTTTTGAGCCGATAATTAGCCATCCACTGCCCTCGGGAACTACTTTTGGTAGGAGGGGTAATTTCTTGACCTTCAAAAAACACTTTGCCGCTGGATATCGGAATTAATTGCAGCAATGCTCTCGCTAAAGTTGATTTACCGCAGCCAGATTCGCCGACTAAACCCAAAGTTTCGCCCGGGTAAACCTCAAAAGAAATATCGTTTACCGCCATAAACAAGCGTTTAGTTTCGCCAAACATTCCTTGCACCGGAAAACCGACTCGCAAGTTATTAACAGCTAGCAAAGGCTCGGAAATATTCGGCAGCCGAGGGGGTTTTCCGGTGGGAAAAGTGGAAAGTCCGCCGCTGCTGTCGCCGTCTAAATCGACATTTTTCTCGACAATTACCAATTCGCCGCTAGCATTTGTGGTGACTTCCATAAAATCGGAAACTGTCGGTAAGCGGCGCATTTGGCGTTCGAGAGTTGGGCGGCAAGCTAAGAGACCTTTTGTGTAAGGATGTTGGGGATTGCTGAAAATTTGCTCGATCGCACCGCATTCAACAATTTTACCTCGGTACATCACCGCCACCGTATCGGCAATTTCAGCAATGACGCCTAAATCGTGGGTAATAAAAATCATTGCCATGCCTCTAGAGTCCCGCAACTCGCGCAGCAAAGCTAAGATTGTTGCTTGCACGGTTACGTCTAAGGCCGTTGTCGGTTCGTCAGCAATTAATAAAGTGGGATTGCAAGAAATGGCCATCGCAATCATCACGCGCTGGATTTGACCGCCGGAGAGTTCGTGGGGATAGCGATCGAGCATAGCTTGTTTTTGGCCGTTGACTTGTGGCATGAAATCGCGATCGTCCTGGGCACCTGCTTCTTGCCGCAAAGCCAAACAGCGCTGCCGCAGTTCCTCGTCCCCCGGTAGCAGCTTCACCTCTTGCAATAGCGAAGCAGCTTTGCGCCGCGCTGCTGTCTGGGATATCTTTTGGTGGAGACAAATGGCTTCTGTGAGTTGAAAGCCGATCGTAAAAACGGGATTTAGCGAACTCATCGGCTCTTGAAAAATCGTCGCAATCTGGCTTCCCCGGTAGGTTTGTTTTTCCCGATCGGGCATTTCCAGCAGATTCACAGGCTGCTTGGTAACGCCGTCTGCTGTCGGAGAAAACCAAATTTCGCCCTGGATTTTCGTTAACGAACTTGACAGCAAACCCATAACAGCGAGGGATGTTACCGATTTTCCCGAACCCGACTCTCCGACAATTCCCAGAGTTTGCCCTCGCTTCACCTCAAAGGAAATGCCGTCAACAGCTTTGACTGTTGCGGACGCATTGTCTGCGTCCGCAGATTGAAATTCAACCCGCAGGTTGCGAACTTCTAGGACGGTTTCACTCATGGAAGTCTATGGCAAAAGTTAAAAGGAGATTAAGTGGATTGTAGCAGGGCCTGTTAAAGACAGAAGGCAGCGGGAAACTCTTAAATTTTCAGTTTTAAATTTTAAATTCTTTAACTGATGGTGATTTTCACGCTTAGTAAAAAAAATACAGATGCTACGGTAGGGACACTGCACTCCCTCCGCTACGCTTCGCCCAAGGCGTGTCAACTTAAGGCTGAAACCCTTGAGAAATATGGGTTTTATGCCAAGTCTAGATCCCCCTAAATCCCCCTTAAGAAGGGGGACTTTGAGTAACTTCTTGTCCCCCCCTTCTTAAGGGGGAGTAGGGGGCAAGCTAAGGGGGGATCTAAGTTTAATGGTCAAACAGCCATCTGTGACTGGGTTTGACCTGGTTGTTGACACCAATGTGCACGGCGCGGTGTCCCTACTATATTTCATAGAATTGAAAACTGCCTATAACAACACCCAAAACTCAAAACCCAGAACTACTTAACTGCCGAATGCGGGGGAAGAATTTTCCTCAATAACCGATGACTTGAGTGCCAGCAGGCAGTGCAGTGGTCTCGGAGACCTTTTTAAACACGGTTGCCTGGTCGTTTAAGGAATTCGGTCTTGGCAGTCCGGGATTGGTGCCTTCCACCTGAAGGCGCATTTGACCTTCGGGAGTCAACTCAAAAACAGTCTCAACGGTTTCGGTCTTGTTGAGGCTGACATCCAGGTGCATCGGTTTTGCAGCGAGATTAACTTTATACCTCGTTTCTTTGGCGCAGGGGGCTCCGTCGGGGCATTTACCCATCATGAACAATTTGCCTTCTGGGGCAAAGACGAAGGTGAAAGACTGACCGGAGGGGATTGTACCTTGCCATTGACCTAGAAGTTGCTTGTCGATATTGCTAGCGGCGGGGGCTGCTGCTTCGGCAATTGTTGGTGCTGCTGCGGATGCTGGGCCTTGCGCGCCGTTGAAGCTGCTGGCGAGGATGCCGAAGCAAATGCCACCTGCGATCGCTTTGCCAATCATTTTTGAATTAGACATGAGACCGATCTCAAAATTGGTTGTTTGTTCTGTACACTGTAGCTATAAAACCGTAGTTTGTTTAATGTAAATCCCTTTTGGGTAAAATAAAATATATTGAGGTAAAATGGCATAAAAACCGCTGCAATTTCGGGAATCTGCCGAAAAAGTCGATTCCAATGTGTTCGAGCGCGATGATTGTGATGGTTCGCCGGTGCGCGATCGATCGCTTTTCTGTAGATGAAAGCAATTGCGCTGTTTTCGCAGCGGCGGATGTCTAAGATTCTGGTTGAGATTCTGGTTGAGATTCTGGTTGAGATTCCGGCGTAGCTTTCTGTTCTTTTCGATCTCGTTTTGTTCGCTCCAATGCCTCTGCGTAAGACCAAGCCACGCTCACAATCAAAGCTTTCCCAATACCGTCCAAATTTTTTTGTACATCGTCGTTATCCGGCGCTTGGGCTTTTGGGTTGCCATCGTTCGTCATATTTTTGTTTTCTCCCGGGCTGGTTTTTCTGGCGACTTTTTGCAATGTGCGATCGATACCCACAAATTATAATTTTTACGAGAAAAAATTGGTTGAAAGCCTCTCCCTTTGAGGGAGAAATTAAAATCAGACTATTCATTATTCCAATTCTCTGACTTAAGGGTAGAGGTCGCTCCTAAACTGTCAGCAGTCAGCAGTCAAAATTCAACTGTCAACTGTCAACTGTCAACTGTCAACTGTTGAATGCACCCTACTTATCTCTGAGGGTATGACCTTGATTACTAGGAATAATATCATAAAAACGCTGATTGGATGAGCTAATCAGAAAGAAACCTTAACTTCGCTGGTCGTTCGCAGCACTGACTCCTGCTGAAACCTGCGCTTGTAATTTTCGATAATTTCCTGAATAGCTCGATTTTTTTCCTGGCTAGTTTCATAAATCAAAATAACTATTTTAGAGTTTTCTCGAATCAATATTCCGCCCTGGTTGAGAAACTGCCCGGAACCGTCTAATACAGTTAGCCCTTCCCGAAAACGAGGGGTAATAACTTCCTTGACAAACTCCTGCCATTCTGACTCAGAAATTGTCTCGCCTCCGGGTTTAGTTAAGCCAAAATACAGTTCATCTTTGAGGAAGGTTTTTGGACTGGCGTTAGTATCGGAAGTTTCGGAAATTTGAGCGCGGGCAATTGTCCCCGGACAAATCGGCACGAGCAACAGCAGGCCTGCCAAGCAAAGACTGTTAAGATGTTTGTTCTTCATGTCATTATTTTCTATAAATAAACAAGTAGTAGGGTGCGCCAGTGCGATCGCTCTTTAACTACCGACTATGAGACTATTGGTACTGAGGCACCGCCCGAGCGATCGCACAATACCGATGCTACCGTTCGCGATATAATTTAACATAAAATGTGCAGATTAGTTTGTATAGCCTTTCTTAAAAAGATTCGCGGACGTAGTTGGGCTTCAGCCCTCTTTGTTTATTATTATATAAGCTGTCAGTCATACCTCATCTTTCTGAAAACCTCTATACTGCGGACTTAAGTCCGCACTACAAACCTTTTTTGTGATGGCGATCGATCGCAAATGATACCAGTCAACTAGCTTTTTCAAGCACAAATATCACCTTAACAGCAGCCAAATACTTATACCTCTTACTACAGTCATAACTTAGTTAAAAGCAGAAATAGTATTTTTCAGCACAGGGTTAGACTATTTTCAATCGATCGTGTTATACAGGCCAAATTTTCATTTCAAGCGATCGCCAGTTTTGACATCAAACCAGTGCAGCAACTGAGACGGAAAAACCAGCTCGACAATTTCGGAACTCCACTGACGGTCATTTGGGAGCAAAGCGCGCACCGTTACTGACTCCAAACCTTTAACTCGGACGCTAACTAAATTTTGCATTCCCAAGTTTTCTACTAAATAAACCTCACCTTTAATTGCCTCTGGATCTGGCTTCTTCCTGGCCTCTACATCTGCAAAGCTGAGGTGTTCCGGGCGAATTCCCAAGACAATCTCTGGTGGGACTGTCGGCAGATTTGGTAGCGGAACTCCAGAATCGCCCAACATCGCAAAATTTCCCTGGCATTTAAGCACTAGCAAATTCATTTGCGGGCTGCCTACAAAACCCGCTACAAACTGATTTGCCGGACGGTTATAAATCAAGTGTGGCGGGTCTAATTGCTGGATGCTGCCGCTGTTGAGAACTGCGACTTTTGTAGAAAGTGTCATTGCTTCGGTTTGGTCGTGGGTAACGTACACTACAGGGGCTTTTTGGGATGAAAACAATTGTTTGAGTTCGGCCCTAACTTTTTCTCGCAATAAGGCGTCGAGATTGCTTAAAGGTTCGTCGAGCAAAAATACTGCTGGTTGGCGCACTAAGGCGCGTCCGAGGGCTACTCGCTGCCGCTGTCCGCCTGATAGTTTACCCGGTTTGCGATCGACTAATTCGGTCAATCCGAGGGATGCTGCAACTTCTGTCACTAAGCGATCGATTTCGCTGTCGGATATTTTGCGGAGTTTGAGGCTGGATGCCATATTGTCGTACACTGTCATGTGCGGATACAGCGCGTAACTTTGAAAAACCATTGCAATATCCCGATCGCCCGGTCTGAGATATGTCACATCGCGATCGCCAATTCTAATCTCGCCTCTAGTCGGCTGTTCCAACCCTGCAATCAACCGCAGCGTGGTAGATTTGCCACACCCGGAGGGCCCCAGCAAGGTCAGAAATTCGCCCTCGCTGACATCTAAGCTAATGTCTTTTACTGGTACAACTTTGGGGCTGTAGGTTTTATTGAGGTTTTTTAGTTGCAGTTTTGCCATGATTTTTTATTGGTTATTGGTTATTGGTTATTGGTTATTGGTTATTGGTTATTCGTCACTAGGAATCAACTTAGGAATGATAATTAAATAACTTACAATCTTTATTGTTCTTGTGGAATGGGCGTCCCGCCCGTTCTTTCTGGACGGGCGGGACGCCCATTCCACAAACTTGTGTAAATTATTTAATTCGCGATCCTTAACTATTTGACTGTTTTATTGACAAATTCACCACTCAAAACTCTCCTTACTATCCCTTGACAGCCCCGGCTGTTAAACCCTGAACGATGCGCCGTTGGAACACCAAAACTAGCAAAACCAAGGGTAAGGTTCCTAAAACTGTGGCTGCTGCGATCGGGCCGTAGGGAATCTCAAAGACTGATGCACCGCTGAGTTGAGCCGTGGCGACGGGAATTGTTTTCAGAGATTCGCGAGTCATAAATGTCAGTGCGAAAATAAACTCGTTCCAAGCTGAAATAAATGTCAGAATTCCGGTTGTGACTAAGGCGGGAAATGTCATCGGCAGCACGATTTGCCAGAGCATTTGAAAGGTGTTGTATCCGTCAACTTTAGCAGCATCTTCTAAATCTTTTGGCAGTTGTTGAAAGAAACTCCGCATTACCAAAATTGTTAGCGGCAGATTGATAGCTGTGTATGGAATAATTAAGGCTAAATAATTATTTCCTAAATCCAAAGCTTTGACTATTTCCAACAGTCCTAAAAATAACAACACCGCCGGAAATAGCGTCACAATTGTCACACTTGCCAGAATAATTCTCTCGCCCCACAGCCGCAATCTGGCTAATGCGTAAGCTGCGGGAGCACCTACTGCTAAACACAGCAGTGTGGAAGTAATGGAAACAAAAGCGCTATTTAAAATGTAAAGTGCAAACGGACGGCGCTGGAATAAGGACAGGTAATGATCGAAGGTAATTCGTGCGGGAATGTAGACGTTGGGAATTGCTGAGATATCGGCGTTTACTTTGAAGGAAGTCAGCACTTGCCAGATGATGGGTGCGAGGAAATATGCGACAATTAATATCGCTGATAGGGGCAAGATTAATTGCCGGATGTTAAAGGGTTTTGTGGTAGGTTGTTCGCGGGCGATCGACATAGTTTATACCAATGAAAGGAACGTTTCATTCAGTTGACAGTTGACAGTTGACAGTTGACAGCTACCTCTACCTGGAAGGAAGAAGATTGAAGCAATGAATAGTCTGATTTTAATTTCTCCCTCAACGTATCTGATTCATTAACTACCACCAACCTAAAATCCCCAATCCCAAATCTAAAATTGACTGGCGCGGGCTCTCGATAATAGGTAACTGGCGATCGCAACTGCGGCCACTAACAGCAAAAAAGTACACACCACCAAAGCCGCCCCGTACCCAAAGTCTAAATACCTCATCACCGTGCTGTAAATGTAGATAGAAACCGTCTCAGTCGCCCCAGCCGGCCCCCCTCCCGTCATCACCTGAATCAAGTCAAAAATGCCGAAAGCTTGGGCAAATCGAAACAGCAAAGCAATCACAATTTGGGGCATCAGCAGCGGCAAGGTAATTTGACGGAAACTCTGCCAACTACTGGCGCCGTCAATGGCGTGGGCTTCATACAAATCACCGGAAATCGATTGCAATCCCGCTAACAAAAGCAGACTGACAAACGGCGTAGTTTTCCAAACATCGGCTGTAATCACTGCCATCATTGCCAAAGTCGGATCTCCCAACCAGCTAATGCTCTTTTGAATCAATCCCAAGCGCAGTAAAATGTCGTTAATTACGCCGTATTGATCGTTAAAAATCCACGCCCAAGCTACACCCATCAATGCAGTAGGTAGCGCCCAAGGCAGCAGGGAAATTGTCCGCACAATGCCGCGCCCCGTGAAAGATTGATTTAAGACTAAGGCAATGCCCATGCCGAGAATTAATTCCAGCACAACAGAGGCAAAAGTAAAGACTGTGGTGTTGCTTAAAGTTTGCCAGAAACGCCCGTCGCCTAACATTCGACTGTAGTTAGCAAAGCCGGAAAAAACCAGTTTCAATTCAGTACCGAGGTTTTGGGTGAATAAACTCAGCCAAAACGCGCGCAAGATTGGGTAAGCAAATACTAGCAGCAGAATTATCAATGCTGGTGCTACTAATATCCATCCGGTTCTTTGTTCGCGCTGTCGCATCTTGTCTGATTGCATATTTTTTAGCCCTAATTTATCCCTCATTTACGGCTTTAGGACTGTCAACTGTCAACTGTCAACTGTCAACTGTCAACTGTTCAAGAAGCTTTTGGTTGTTTCAAACTTCCTAATAAATTGCGAGTTTCGCTAGCCGCCGCTTTCATTGCTTGTTCCGCAGTCATTCTCCCAGTAAAAGCTGAACTCAAATAGCGCTGCAAAATATCAGAAGCTTGAGCGTATTGTGCAATGGGCGGGCGCAAGGCTGGGCGTTCCACTACTTTTAAAAGTTGCGGGTAGTGGGGATATTTGGCGACTATTTCTTTGTCGGTAAATAGGGATTTGTAACTGGGAATTAAACCTGTTTCTAAAATAAATTTGCGCTGGGTTGCCTCGCTGGTGAGGTATTTAATTGCTTTCCAGGCTTGTTCTGGATGTTTTGATGTTTTGGATATTCCCCAGCCCCAGCCGCCCAAGCAAGAACCGCCTGTTTTACCGATACTGCTGAGCATTGGCTCGATCGCAATTTTGCCTCTCACTTTAGATCCCTCGGCATTTGCTAGCTTCCAAACATAGGGCCAGTTTCGCAAAAACAGCGCTTTCCCGTTTTGAAACAACAGCCTGGTTTCTTCTTCGCCGTAGGTAGTAACACCCGCTGGAGAGATGCCGGAGGCGATCGTATTTTTGAGAAATTCCACTGCTTTAATGGCCTCGGGTTTATCTAACCCAACTTCAAAAGTTTGAGGATTAGCCCAGAAGCCGCCGAAACCCGAGAGCACTTCGACAAACATCGCAGATACTCCCTCATATTGTTTACCTTGCCACAGATAACCCCAAGTTGCTTTTCCTTGTTGCTGTAAGTTTTGAGAGATTTTTACCATCTCTTCAAAATTTTTCGGTGCTGGAATTCCGGCTTGTTTTAAAATGTCTTTGCGGTAATAAAGCATTCCGGCATCCGAAGCGTGGGGAATTCGGTAAAGTTTGCCCCGATACCTTCCGCCTTCAACGTTACCGGGGATGAATTTTGCAAGTTGTTCGGGGGGAATTCTGTCGGTTAAATCCCTTACCCAACCTGCGGCGGCAAATTTGGGAACCCAAACGATATCCATGTTGATGATGTCGTAGGGCGACTCGCCTAAAAGAAAGGCAGATGTGTAAAGATTTTCGACGAGGTTTGTGTCAAAGGGCCCTTCTACGAGGTTGATGCGAATATCGCGGTTTTTCTGTTCAAATTCTTTGACAAACGGTTTCCAGTTGGCAATGTCTTGGCCTTGCATTAACATCGTCAGCACAACTGGCTGCTGAGTCAGTGCGGGCAGAATAAATAACAGCAAGACGGCTGCTAATGTGACAGCGAATAAGGCGAAAAGACGGGGGCGCTTTTGCCTTCGCTGGGGCGGGGAATTTATTTTGGGCATTGGCTTTTGAGATATGACTGTGCGATCGCCTTACTGATCTCATAACTCGCTTTCTTTCGTTTCGCGGGATTTACCGAGTTTGTGCAATGAAAATTTAAGTAAACTTTAGCTTACTTAATAATTGTTGAGTGAAAATTACAAATTTTGAGGTCACGAGTTCGATCGCAAGTTAAGTCAACATCTATCTACAGGCAGATGTTGAGAGTCTTGTCTAATATCGTTGACGCTAGCATTGATATGATTCAATCGTTGGGGCGGTGCGTGAGTAATAGTCTCGAAGTGTGGATGTAAAGATTTCTCGCCCTCACGCACCCTACCAAGAAATAATTCTTATTCCTTATTCCCTCTGTCAACTGTCAACTGTCAACTGTCAACTGTCAACTGTCAACTCTTCCTTCTAAATACAAAAAACACCGCTCCTCAAAATAGGAGAACGGTGTATAGGGGGTGTTATGGGTTGTTGTCTGAAACTAACCCTAACAAATCGCCATTTGCTCCGGGTAGGCCTTGTGATGGTTAAAAAATTGGCACAAACCCAAACACCTACCGGGATCGCGATCGACATTTACGATTAGCCCAACCATTCCACAACAGAATCTTCCTTAGTGTTGGTGCGACGTTCAGGGGTTTCGCGCTCGAATTTCATGTGGACAGCGCGGTTTTGTTCGCCGTCTGCTGCTACTGCAAAAATCGGATAGTCGATCAAGCCGTCTTGGAAAGACATCTGGAAGCGGAAAGTGCCGTCAGCATTCAGTTTGATTGGCTGTCCGCCTACGTAGACGGTAGCATCGGGTTCGGTGGCGCCGTAGACGATCAGTTCGGCATCAGCAACTAACCAGAACTGGCGGGGGCGCATCGGGGCGGCAAAGCCAACTCCCGACATACCGACACCGGAGGACATACCGAAACCGGACATGGTGAGGCCAGACATACCCACACCTGACGCAGTGAGGCCGGACATACCCACACCTGACGCAGTGAGGCCGGACATACCCACACCTGACGCAGTGAGGCCGGACATACCCACACCTGACGCAGTGAGGGCAGACATTCCTGCCCCAGCCCACATTCCAACACCGGAGGGGAATACGTAGGAACTCAAAGCTTGTTCGTGGATTGCGGATTGCTGGATCGAACCTGCAACGTGCTGCATGGAACCGAACATCGAACCTGCTACGCGCATCGATTCTGCCGATTCTGCCATGCCGAAGATTTGTTCGTAGATGGCGTTGCCGGTGCTGTAAGCGATGCCGTTGGTTGCTTGTGCGATTTTCTTGGCCGGGGGAACCAGTTCGGCGAAGGTTTGGCCGCGCAAGTCTTCTTCCCAGTCGAGGGTGATGAATTGGTCTTCAATCCAGTCGCTGGGATAGATTGGCGGGACTCGGACTTCTGCCGATCGCGCCAACACCAACCAACGGCCGTCTGCACAGCGGTAGCCAATGTCGATCGCATAATCGCGATCGCTTACGGGGATTGGCACGTACCATTCCCGCGCCAGTTCGTCGCAGGGATATTCTTGAATGCTGTGGGGGCTTTGGATGTCGAGGTTAACATCTGTAACGTCGTAGATCCGCAGGGCGAGTTGCTGTCCGCCTTGGCGGCGCATTTCTTGTTTGCGATCGTTCGGGATATCCCAGTAGGTGTAAGCCCATTCTGGATCGCGGGGCATCAAAACAACCCGGCTTTCACCGTAACCGTTGGGCAAATCTGCTAAACCTTCATCTACAGACGCCAAAGAACCGCCTGTTCTATCTTCTTGACCTAGTTCAAACTTTGCTGCTTCCACTGCTTCTTGTGCCTCTAGTTTGCGAGATGGACTGTATGAAAACTTGTTGCGCTGAATTTCTTGAATTGATGCCAGAAGTTGCGATTTCCGCATCCGGCTGTAGCGAGAGACTCCACATTCGCTAGCAACTCTGCGGAGTTGTCGCAAAGTCATCTCTTCTAATGGTGGGCGTTCTTTTGCCATGAGTTTGTTCTCCACTAATTTGGATGGCGGGTTAGATTTTTCGATTCAACACTAATGTGTTGATTTTTTGAGTTAGAAACTCTTTTAAATACAATTACGATCGAGCTTCTGAATCTCTCCAACCTTTGAAGCCTTGCTGGTTTTTAGCTTGTCTTGTCCCCAATTGCGATCGGGGTTTCTGACTTATTGGCTTCTGCGCGCACCGTCCGATCTAAATAAAGCTTTATCTATCGATTCTTGATTGACAAGATCGATTGTGCGAGTGCGATCGGTGCTGCTAGCAACGCTGTGCCGGCAGCACACGCGCTATCTGACTCCCAAAGTTGCTCAATCAAAGCATTTCTTTGGGATCGCTTTGTCATGACTTAATGTTGCAGACAACTCCCGGTCTGGTCAAGGGGTCTTTTGCCTTAATCATGGGTACTTATACGCATTTTCGGGGATTCGGGGATCAATATGTCAGGGAATATTGATATTTTAGAGCGTCAGGGGATCGATGTTCGGACAAATATCAGGGTTTGATGACATATTCTGGGACGGGGCTGGTGATGGGTTTGGAGGGTTTGGTGGGTGAGGGCGGCCAGAAACCGGGTTTCTACGAGATTTTACGCATCCTCACGAGATATTCGTGAGAAACCCGGTTTCTAAATCCCGCGCGCAAACTTACGATCTCCATCCATCTGCTCAACCTCAGCAATAATTTCCTTCACTATCTCCGCATCGGGCGATCGCAAATGCTGTAAAATCTTCAAAGATTGCTGTAAATAATTCAAAGCTTGGTCAAAATCTCCCTGCGCTGCTAACAACTGTCCAAGCATTGCGAAAGTAGCAGTTTTCCCTTGAACATCGCCAATTTTTTCCTTAAGTTCGAGAGATTGTTGATAAAATGCGATCGCCTTTTCTACATCCCCTTGTAAAATGCGATCGCCTTTTCTACATCCCCTTGATTGGCATAGATTATTGCTAGACAGTGCAAAGTAGCAGCTTTCCCTTGAACATCGCCAATTTTTTCCTCAAGTTCGAGAGATTCTTGATAAAATGCGATCGCCTTTTCTACATCCCCTTGATTGGCATAGATTATTGCTAGTTGGTGCAAAGTAGCAGCTTTCATCTTAATATCGCCGATGCGTTCAAAGATTTCCATAGCTTGCTTTTCTAAAGTAATCGCTTTTTCGATTTCTCCTAGATTGCGTTCAACAATTGCTAATTCATGCAAAGAATTTGCCTTGAGTTCGGCTAAATCTTCATCATCTTTAACCAAATCTAATGCTTGTTTCAGATAGTATTTTGCTGTTGAGTAGTCACTCCGACTGCGATAAGCAATTCCCAAATCATTCAAAACCCTAATGCGAGTTTTTAAATCACCTTGAGTTTCCTCGCGCCCATTCGAGGGAGTGTATTCAATCAATAACCGTTTTAATAAATCTATCCGTTCCTGCTTTTCTGGAACCTCACAATTGCTAATTTCTTTGCTAGCATCCAGAGTTTGAGAAATCGCATCATCCCTAGTATTTGCCGGAGTTTTAAACACAAAAGTTCCCGAATTCCAGGCCCAGAAATCCGGCGCATAATTAGCAACTCGCGTAATCGCATAATCTGGCAAACAAAAAATCATTGGATGCCGTACCATAACCGGATAAGCATCTCGCACCCAATTAAAATCTACCAACATTGGCGGATATTCCCCCGTCATCCCGATCGCATTTTCCACTCCCCGCACAATGAAAATCAACTTTTTGTCTGGTTGAACCTTGACTGCTGGCAAAACCTTCAGAATTTCATCCATCAAAAAGCGCATATCAGGATCGGGAAAATCCCAAATCTCAAACTGCATCTCTTGACAATCGGGATGATTAATTAAAGCCTGAATAATCGCATCTGTATCCTTCGCAAAATTACAGTCAATAAATCCCAAATCAAAGGCATCATCGGGAACAATATCGACAAACGTCAGCAATTGGTCAAAAGATTCTTGATTGAATTCAATTATCCTTTGCTGGTGTATTTCAGGGATTTCCTTGAATTGATCTAAGGGCTTGTTGGAAAGCATAACTTTGTTTTACGAGTGGGTTGACATAATTCCACCGACTATTGCCGTTGTATTCCAAGACGGAAAGATTGAATAATAAATTTTGTCCGATTTCTTCTTTAGCAATATCTTTGTCGATGCAAACTCGCGCTAGTATTGTATAATATTCTGGTGTAGGAGTAGACCTTTCAAAATCAAATTGCTGTTGATTTAAAGCGTAAGTTACATCTTCAGCCAAAACTTTATTGTGTTTGCGAGTAATGGCCGTGCGACAAGCCGATCGAGTTATCTGCATCAATTGTCGCACATGACCGCCACTGGCTTTTGCCAAATCTAGCAACTGTTTTCGATCATCAAATACCGCACTAACATCAACTCGTTTCTCGATCAAACTGGCAACTCCATCTAATCTTTGCTGATTGCAATTTAAATCGCACTCACTGCGGTTAAATTCATAAATATTCACCATTGGCACGATGTTGGGATTGCTATCAAATAAATTGCTGACATTTTTATATGAATAAATTACCGAAATCGGCACTGTATAGATAATTGTACAGTCTAGTTCTTGCAGTTGAGGAGCATAATCAAAAAACAAATGATTGGCAACTCTTGGAGTAATGCGGTCTAAGTTATCAACAATCAGTAAAAATCCTTTTTTGTAACGGCCTGGATATTTGCGTATCAGCTTGTCAAAAGCATCTTTTAACAACAGATTCATATCTGTTTGCAAGCGGGATAGATTGCGCTGAAGAGTTTCGCGAATAACTTGTTTGTGTTGACTAGAACCTCGGATTTGACCGATCAATTTTGCCATCAGCTTAGAAATAAAGGGAATTTCTGCCCCTGCACTTGCTTCAGTTTCAATGCTAACAGAAGATTGAACAGTTTCTTCTGTTTCTTTAGTGACTTCTTTAAACCACAATTCAAAACTATGTAATAGTTTTGGATCAAACTTCAATCCTAATTCAGTTAACTCATCAGCTACTTTTTTGATAACTAGCAAATATAAATCGGTATATTCAGCATCAAGAACATCTAGTTCCTGATCGAATTCTATATAAATCACCCGATATTCATTTTCCCACCGCGACTGAATGCGTTTTAATTCTGTACTTTTGCCGCATCCCCGATGTCCGGTAAACAAAATTGTGTTAAATTCTCCCGGTTCTTGAAGATCCAAATCCGTGCTAACATTTTCGATCGCCACTGTGTTGCGTACTGCGGACAAATCTACATAATATCGGGCAATATCATCACCCGCTAGAGGCTTGACATCGCAAGCGCGGTAAGCTTCCTTGAGTGTTTTGGCGCGGTTGGGTGGGAGTGAAGTCATCGGATTTTAGATTATGGATTGTAGATGGAACCCACAGTTGACTGCGATTAGGGGCGATCGCAATGTGGAGCTTTTCAACCCCAATTCTAACTCATATCTCACACGATACTCAAAAAATGGCGATCGCCACCGACTGACCATAATTAATTATTGTCCTAAAAATCAGGTTTTCCAATACTTTTGTAAAGACAAGGAATCGCCAACGAACTGTTAAAAGAAGAAGTTCATCAAAGCGATATAGTGCTGGCTTTTCACCATCCAGACGATCGATCGCCCTTTGACAGATTTTGCTGTTGCCTAAACATTCTTACCTAGCCAACTCTAATTTTGGTTCCCGCTTGCTTAAATTGTAACTAGCGCTTTCTTCCAGCAATTGACGAACAAAACTAGGTTCTTCGGAGTTCAATGAATGCAAAATATCTCGATACAAACGACAAGCATCATCATCATTCAAAATGCGGTTGTGGAGAATTCTCGTCCATTCCGAAGCAACGAGCATTAATTGCGGTATAACTGTAACAAATGCTTGAATCTGTGCTGACACATCAAAAGATTCTAAAAAATGAATCAAACCGAACATGACTTCTGGCTGTTCGCAGCGATCGTCTAAAATCAGATGCAAATCTGGCAAATCTTCATTGTGAGGACGATCGGCAACTGAGGCTAAAGCATTTTCAAAAGCTGTCACTTCATCAGGCGATCGCATTAATTTATTTTTTTCTAAAAAGTTAATCCAAATATTTTCTTTCATCAGCTATTACCTTCCTCATCTGATTCATGGGGAACTGTCTAACTTGTCAAACAGTTGATTAAAAAAATCCTCCGCTTTTTTCCCTTCCCCTCGATCCATTTGTTCCAAGCCCAGTTTAATTCCCTTTAAACTCTCCAATAACTCAACTGCATCTAAAAGCTTCTGATAAGATTCAGCATCCTGAACAACTAACTCTGCTTTCCCGTTGACAGTTAAAACTAAAGGATTTTTTGTTTGCTTCAGTCGCTGCACAAACTCAGTCGTATTACGTTTGAAATCGGTGAGAGAATGTATGTCTCTTGAAAGGTTGATCATAATAATAACATTAAATTAGCATCTAATTCAATGCTACACCATGCCGACGGAGTTCGTCAATCAAATTTTGATAGCAAAAAAAATAGCGGAATCAAACGCGGTACTATAATAAATTAGAGCAATACATCAATCCCAAATCTCAAATCCCATGTCCCTAACGCTTTACAACAGCTTGACCCGCCGCGAATCACCTTTCGATCCCATCGAACCCTCAAAGGTGCGGATGTATTGCTGCGGCGTTACGGTATACGATTACTGCCACGTCGGCCACGCCCGCGCTTACATCGTCTGGGATATGGTGCGCCGATATCTGATGTGGCGGGGATACTCGGTGCGCTACGTACAGAATTTTACCGATATTGATGACAAGATTCTCGATCGCGCCCGCGAGACAAATTCCACAATGGAAGCCGTAGCCGAACGCTTCATCGACGAATATTTTGCCGACATGGACAAACTAAATATTCTCAGGGCCGATGAATATCCCCGCGCCACCCACTCAATAGACGGCATCAAACGGCTGATTCACGAGTTAGAAAACAAAGGCTTTGCCTATGCGAACAGTGGCGACGTTTACTACAGCGTTCGCAAGTTTGACAACTACGGAAAACTTTCCGGCCGCAAGTTGGAAGAAATGGAAGCCGGGGCTAGCGGCAGATTAGAAACTGCCGAAATAGAAGCTCAAAAAAAGCAAGATTCCTCAGATTTCGCCCTGTGGAAAAGCGCTAAACCCGGTGAACCTTTTTGGGAATCATCTTGGGGAAAAGGTCGCCCCGGATGGCACATTGAATGTTCGGCGATGGTGCGCGATTGCTTGGGCGAAACTATTGATATTCACTGCGGCGGTTCCGATTTAACTTTTCCGCATCACGAAAACGAAATTGCTCAATCTGAAGCTGCGACTGGCAAGTCTTTGGCTAATTATTGGATGCACAATGCTTTTGTGACTGTTAATGGCAGAAAGATGTCGAAGTCTTTGCACAATTTTATTACAATTCGCGATTTGTTGGAGGGGAATTGGTCGGGAGAACTTGAATCTGACCCCCCCCAGCCCCCCCTTGCTAAGGGGGGGAGTAAGAGTGAAAATGAATCTGCCCTTGCTAAGGGGGGGAGTAAGAATCAAGGCGATAAGTCAAAAGCGGTGGAACCGATGGCGGTGAGGCTGTTTGTGTTTATGGCGCAGTATCGCAGTCAGATAGATTTTACCGAAGATGCGATCGCCAATGCTCAAAATGGCTGGAATACTATCAACGAAGGCTTGCTTTTTGGACTCCGATATGCCGATAAACTAAATTGGGATGTTGAGAAAACCGGACAAGATACCAAAGCTGTGGAGCAATTCCAAGCAGCTATGGATAATGATTTCAATACTCCTGCTGCTTTGGCTGTTTTGTTTGAATTGGCGAAGGAATTGGGTAAGGAAAGCAATGTTTTGGTGCATCAAGGCAAAACTGAAACTTCGCCGGAATTGTTGCAGCTTCATTGGCTGACTTTGGTGAATTTGGCGGGAGTTTTGGGGTTGGAGGTGCAACCGGAAGCTGACAGCGATGCGGCGGTTGGCGGTTTGAGTGATGCGGAAATTGAGGCGATGATTCAGCAGCGGAAGGATGCCCGGATAGCTAGAAATTTCGCTGAGGGCGATCGCATTCGCAACGAACTCAAGGATCGGGGCATTACTCTGATCGATCAAAAAGATGGCACAACAATTTGGCATCGCAGTTGAAATTCAGAGTTTTTTAACCGCAGATGAACGCGGATTAACGCAGACGAAATTCCATCCGCGTTCATCTGTGTTCATCTGCTGATATCTGCGGTTGCAAACTTCCATTCACAAACTCCGCAACAGCACTCACAAATTCTGCCGTAGATTCGTAGGGTAAAACATTGCGCCCCGGCATTAATAAACCCTCTGCGTTGGGAAAGTTAGCCAAATATTGCGCTATTCTTTCCTCTGGTTTTTCTTCCTTACCTGATTGACTGATGCTTGAGGCTTTTTCTCCCATGATAACGAGTGCCGGATTTATAAACTGTTGAATCGTGGTACTATAATCTTGCCGCCAAAAACCCGCTAAAAATGAGAAAACTGCATGACGGCTGTCAGGATTTGCCGCCCCAGCTTGCAAAGCATCCAACCATTCGCTGTCAACTTTAGCAGCATCGCCAAACAGTTGTTTTGCAGAAAAAGAGCGCAAAAATTTAGCGCGTCTGGCGTATCGATAAAAAGCGTTTCCCAAGGGAGAGTCTAACAAATTCCAGACGATTTTTTGCTCTCTATCTGTCGAATGTTTGTTCATCACCGCCCAAGCTGGAGGCCCGGCGAGGACTAAGGAATGGATTAAGTTAGAACCGCTTTTCTGCTGGATTTTGGCTAATTCCAAGGCTACACACAGTAAAGCACCTTGCACGAGGACGATCGCAGGTTTTTTTACTACAGTCTCCAAGAAAAACTGCAACTGTGCCGCCCAATCCTCAGGATAGCAAGCCACAGCGGGCATTTCGCAATCACCGCAGCCCAAAAGGTCGGGATTGTAAATCGGATTTGTGTTACCTGATTTGTACCAACTTTCGCAAAATCTGTGCCAAAAGACTCTTGACAATCCAACTCCTATGGGATGAATTAATAACAAAGGTATGCTATCTTCTGTCGCAGTAGTTGGTTGATAAACATCATAAGCGCAGCGATATTTTTGCCATTCGTAAAACAGCGTTGGTGATTTGATAGACGAAATGGCTGATAAATCTTGAGTTGAATATTGTGGTTGCATATTATTTTTTTGTGCCGATGTTACTTTTTATTATAAAATGAGTAGGGCTGGGTTTTACCCAAAATATATGGGGTAACTCAGAAGATAAATAAACCCGCCCTGTGCGAGGAGATAAGCGCAACTACAGACCTTTATTATTTAATCATGTCTGAACAGCGGATTACAATTTCTATACCTAACTTGCTGCTCATTGTAGCATCGTCCTTGCTGCTAGTGCTGCTGTGGCAATTGCGGAGTCTGCTAGTAATTCTGATGATATCAGTGGTGCTCGCTGCTTCGATCGTCCCGATCGTCAATTGGGCCGAAACCATGCGCGTTCCCCGCTGGCTGGCGGTGATTCTGGTTTATTTAACTCTGATTGGCGGATTCAGCGGGACGGTAGTGTTAATCGGGCCGACAGTCATCGATCAAATACAGTTACTGGTGCGACAGTTACCAGTTTACGCCGAAAGTCTGGAAGTGGTAGCGACTAGCTTAGCCAGTCGCCTCACCGATGATGCACCTGCTTTGGTGAATCAGTTGCTGGACACTCAATCGCTGACAAATTGGCTGATTCGATCGAGCCAACAACTGGTTTTGCGATCGTACAGTTTAACAAGAGGCATTCTCGGCGGCTTCTTCAGCCTAGTTTTAGCATTATTTATTTCCGGGTACATGGTAGCGGACAGCGACACATTAATTAAAAGTTTGGTGCAGTTTTTCCCGAAACCTTGGGACACAAAACTCGCCGCCCAAGCCACGCCCATCGGGCAAAGAATGGGGAGTTACATTCGCGGGCGGGTGTTAGTTTCGGGGATTTTAGGGATATTTATCACCGCAGGTTTGAGCTTTTTGGGGATGCCGGAGTTTGCTTTGGGCTTGGGTGCGATCGCAGGTGTGACAAATCTGATTCCCTTCATTGGCCCGGTTTTGGGTGCAGTACCCGCCTTAATCGTCGCCTTAGCTAAGGGTGGATGGGTGTTGTTGTGGGTATTGCTGCTGTTTGTATTTATCCAAAACTTAGAAACTTACGTACTAGATCCTTTGCTGGTTGGTTCCTCGGTTGGGGTGCATCCATTGTATCAATTGCTGTCTGTCTTGGGAGGCGTGCAAGTATTAGGAATTATTGGCGCGGTAATTGTGCCGCCTTGGTTTGCGGGAGTAGCTGCTTTGATTGAGAATTTGTATTTAAAACCGAAGCTGAGGAGCGAATATCGAGAGACAATAAATCAAGCTAAAAATAATTCTGACTTACCGCCTTTGACACCTTCGGCTTCAACAGTTGACAGTTGACAGTTGACAGTTGACAGTTGACAGCTTGTAGTTGTAGGGTGTGTCGCCTGCGATAAATTCCTAACTCAATACCGAGAATCTCAGGGCGACGCACGTGATACGACTCATTAAAATTATTTCCACAAACACCAAACTCGTCAAAGGCTGATTTGCTCAAATATTTTATCCGGTGCGTCGCCCTGAGTTTATTCGTCAATTTGAGAGATGGTTGAGGGTGACACACCCTACAATTATCTGGTGCGTCGCCCGATCGACTATTTGTCAATTTTAAAGATGGTTGGCGGCGACACACCCTACAAATAATGTTGCATGATTTTTCCTAAAATTCGGCACAGTGAATTGAAAAAACTAGACAAAATTGCCACAGCCACAAACTCTCTTGAAATTATCTGCGTTCATCTGTGTTAATCTGCCTTAAATCTGCGGTTGCTCTATCAATCCTAAGTCTAGTATCTATAAGCCCAATGACAACTGACAACTGACAACTGACAACTGACTAAGGACTAATTGCCACTTCAATGCGACGGTTGCGCTGCCGATTGATCTCAGAACTATTATCCACCGAAGGGCGACTTTCCCCGTAGCCGATCGCCACCCAATGATACTTCTGCCCGAGCACACCAGACAAATACTGCACCACAGCCTGAGCCCGCGCAAACGACACATTGCGATTTTCCGCCTCTTCAAGAGCGTCGTCAGTGTGGCCTGCAACCCGCACCGTCGCCCCCTCGTAACTCCGCAACTCCGCCACCAAATTGTCCAAAATCGCACTGGTACCCGCCCGCAGAGAAATGCTGCCAGTATTAAACAAAACATCGCTGGGCAAAGTTACCATCAGCGCATCCCCTGCAAACACTGGATTTCTCGTATTCTGTGGCTGCGCGTTACCATCGAGAGGGCTCGGCGCGGGTAAAGCCAGAGGAGGAGTGGCCTCCGTTGGGGTTGCAGCCAATTCCTGCGACATCAACTGCAACCGCTTTTCCAAAGTTTCCGTCGGGCGGCTGCTACCCAACTGACTTTCTAAAGCCGCTGTGCGCCCAATTAGCGCGTTGAGCTCGCCCTGCAACTTTCTTAAATCTCCCTGCAATTTCTCTCTCTGGGCGGGATTGACTTTCGACTGGGGAGTTGGTGTAGCGGTTGGTGCAGGAAGCGCTGGAATTGGCTTTGCTGGGGCGCGTTTCGGGCTGGAGGTCAAATTTTGAGTTACGCGCAGCAATCTCTCGGCGATCGGCATAGACGTGGCGCGTGAGGGATAAATTTGGGCGATCGCCATCCCCAAAACCCACGCAAAACCGCTGCCTACTCCCAGCAACAGCAGTCTAAAGATTAGCGACAGTAAAAATAAACCTTTTCCCCGCGACTTAGAGACGCGAGTCGGGGGGATTGAAGGTTTTTCCGTAGAATATCGCGTCATGGTTCCTCCCTCTCGGTACACATACCAGATTAATTTCGATACTATCCTATATATCCAATTTTAGATTTTGGATTTTAGATTTTAGATTGGAGGACAAATCTCAAATCTGAAAAATTCACCCGGTTTCTACAAATCTGGGGTTTGGCGGCACAGCATTTCCGACACAAACCAGATTTATCATCTCCTGCGTGTGAGGCTGAATCTGTTAGATAATATTGTAGAACTTTTGGAAAAAAAATGATGGCTGACCCTTTAAATAGCCCCTATCCCGTGCCTTGGGAATGGATTAATGAGACTCACGCTAAGGTGAGTTCAAATGCTGGCACAGGTATCCGCTACTATCGGAGTCCTTCCCTAGTTTCAACTAACGGCCAATACGCGGCTTACAGTCGAATTGAATTGCAAGTACAGCCGGAATTGGCCCGGTGTCGGGTTAGCAGCGTCATGTTTGTGGAAAATCTCAAAACTGGGGAACTGCAAACAGTGGCGGCTGCTTCGCCCCTGGCGGAAAGCGGAATGTATGCTAGCGATGACACAGATATGTCCGGGACGATCGCGATTTTAGTACCTGTTTCTTGGAATCAAGAGGGTTCCCGCGTTCTCGCCCGCGAATTTGAAGCGTTGTTCAACTCTTCCGATATGTCCGACTACGCGGTCATTTGGGATAAAAATGATAATTATACTTATACCGTTGCTCCGGCTCGCAGTCTTTACACCCATGCTGTATTGTTGGGTTGGAGTCAAGTTTGCCCGGGACAAGTTCTGTTCCGCGCCGGTCATTTGGGCGATCGATCTTGGCCTCTTTGTGCCGTCGATATGACTGGCCAAACCGTATCTGTCACCCAAGACAAACCCCTAGTTTTCGGCACTCAAGCCAGCACAGACTGGATCGAACCTAAAACTCGTTTCTAGATATATTTATGGCGGCATATTCTTCGATTTGGCCCAAAATTATTTTACTTTCCGGTCAATCTTTAGAGCAATTTCTTTTGACTCTGGGGATGACAGCTTTGGCTGTGATTTTCGGTCTCACAGCTTTTATTTTTGTTCGGGTTTTTGTCAATTGGTTGCAGGACAAGCTGGAGGAAAAACGCCATTTTCTGAAATTGAAATCACCCCTAAAAAACCGAGATTCAACTGCCAATATTGCCGCAGGTAAAAACGTTTTTTTAGAACCGCAATTTGTCGAAGAAGATTCCAATTATCCGGCGTTTTTTGAGGAACCAGAAAGCGATACTTTAGAAGAGCCGGAGCCAGAAATCGTCTGCGAAGATGCAGCAGCAGTTGCCCATCTCTACAACCCGATCGCACTTTGGCAAGGGCGCTTGATTTTGCCATCAAACGAACAGCGCCAGATTTATGGATCAGTTTTTTTTGAAGTGATCAATGCACCCAAAAAACATCAAAATTTCATTGGCAAAATAGCATTTTTGAAGTGGAGTACAGATCGCCAAGTACAATTTTTTGTCCACGCCGTCAGTCAAGATATCAGCTTCACCAAACAAACTCAAAAAAGTCAAAAATCAGGCAACATCCATCCAGATAGATTGAACGGCTGGCGCAATGTCGGCCCTTTAGAAACTCTAGCAGGTAGCAGACGCGAAGACAGCGTGACTGTGATGTTACGGAGACCGGTGATTGCCATCAACCATAGCAACAGCGACCCGCAAGAATTAATTATCGATCGCGAACCAGTACAAATTATCGGACGTTTCTGTGCCTTAGTCTCAATTTTACAGCGCCCAGAACCCGACAGCGACAAATTTATTGTCCGGCATTTGGGCCAAACATCCCAACAATTTGACGGCGCCGCCGAAATCATTCGGATTCCCCAAGTACAGCCAGACAAAAATGGGATAGCGAGGTCTACCAATCACCAAATCGAACAATCGCCATTAAATTCAGAGGGCTGGTACATTTACGGCGAAAGAGATGAAGATAATATTTTTGTTGTTCAGGCTATCGAACCCCGGAAAATTGCCCAATTAATCCCAGATGAAACACATTTCGGGTTACAAAAATCTCTCGCTTATTTAAAAGACCAAAACTGGTTAAATACTAGGGCGCAAAAAGGACAAGCCAAAAGAGTATTGTTGATGCCAAATGATGCTACAGAAAACGATTCAATCTCCCCTTGGCAAGAAGGAGATATCGGTATAGTGATTCACTGTTTCGGCGGTATCGGCGGCAAAGGCGGCGAACCGGCACCGCTGAGAATTGTCACCGGACATTTTGCTTTTGGAGTAGCAAAAGTTGTGCGCGATCGCTTTACCCGCGAACTGCGTTTTGACATAGAATACAAACAAGTTTATGCCCACAATCCAGACGGCATTGTAGCAGGTTCCAGCAAATGGCAAAGTTACATGGGAGACTTGCAGCGCGGCTGGTTGGGCGATCGCCCGGTGTGCGATATCATCTGTAAATTAGACTGCGTGTGTTGCGACTACGACTTTGACGGCATCACCTTGTCGCCTTTAGCCGAATTCAACCAGCAACTAGATATCATGATGGCGCGCTACCGCAGCGGAGACGGCACCGGCGCCAGTTTAGTCACGCCAGCAACTTCTTGCGTCCAAGATTCCAGTCAGGCAATTTACGCGACAATTAAAAAAATTACTGCGGAAATTGAGTCAAATCCTCAGATTCAAGACTGGCTGAAAACACATCCCACCGCCGCACAAACCGAAAGATTTAACCAGTTAATAGCCTTAGGAGAGAGTTTAGAAAAAGTATTAATTCCCCTCGGTGTTGTCCGTCCAGATTGGCGCAAAAATGCGAGATTGGCGGGTATTGATTCTGAACTGAAAAAAAGCTTTTTTGCTGGCATCGTGAATTCGTTCAAAGCTGCTATGAGTTACCGAACAATGCTGCCGAGGCGTACCCAAGATGCGATCGCCAAAATCCTCTTAAAACAAGGAGCTTTTTTGTGGATAATTCGCACAAATCAAGTTGGTGGATTCGATCCAGATATTGAGCCGATCGCACCTACAGGACTTTGACTCAAATTATAATATAAGAAAAAGACGGCGGTTGAAACCGCGTCTACACAAACAAATTCCGCCTCCGCGGAATGAAGAGAATTAATCAGATCCGGCGATTTTAACCGTCTTTTCTTCAACCCGCGGAGGCGGGTTTTGTCTGTGTAGACGCGGTTTCTAACCGCCGAGTCTTCTACGAATCCGGCGAT
>NZ_JAEQCE010000072.1:0-26217 GCF_020738665.1 Microcoleus sp. PH2017_08_TRC_O_A | reverse complement strand
GTTTTGTCTGTGTAGACGCGGTTTCTAACCGCCGAGTCTTCTACGAATCCGGCGATTTTAACCGCCGTCTTTTCTTCAACCCGCGGAGGCGGGTTTTGTGTGTGTAGACGCGGTTTCCAACCGCCGAGTCCTCACTACAAACCCTTTACCAAGGAGTGACAGCCGCAGTACCGCCCGGTGCAATAACTACTCGGAAATCAGCCAGCGGTTCCGCAGGCGGCCTAGTACCAACCGGTTTGTAAAGCAACTCGGACAACGGCGCTTCGGATCGATCGACTGCTGCGGAATTTTCCGACTTGTAACCGACAATCGCCCCATCTTTAGCCACACTCACCCGATAAACCAACTCCGCATCAACAGCAGGCTGATTCTTCAAAACTCCATCAATTTGCTGGGAAAGTTTCCCCTTCAACAGATCGATTTCGGCCGTATCGGTAATCGGCACGGCTGCCGCCCCAGGGCTTGCCAAACCTTCAGCAACAGGAGTGGGCGTGCTTTCCGGCGAAATGTTTGACTGCGGTGTGGCCAAGGGTGAAGTGTCCGACTGCGGCGAAGTGCTCGGAGTTGGTGAACTCGATTCAACAACTTTCGGAGTTTTATCCCCAAGCAAACCGTCAGCCGCAGGCGTGGGATTGGGATTCGGCGAACCCGAACCACCGGAATTCGGCGTGCCGAGATTTTGGCCGGCCCGATTGGGCTGCGGCACTGGATCTCTCGGGCGCTGGACTTCCGGCACTGGTACCAAGAAAAACGCCATCGCCGCCAAAGCCAAACTCGACACCCCCACCACCGCAGGCAAACTGCGCTTCGCCAAAGGTTCGGCAGACTTGATATAACGCTTGGAAATTGGGGTTAATTGCAGCGACAATTCTGGCAACGTCTGGGTGTCGGCAAAAAATTGATCGATCGCCTCTACCAAATCAAATAGCTGTACCGTCGTCAAATCTACCTGTGCCGACAGTTCTGTTTTTTGATCGATTTGGGTGGCGCTGTCAGATCCGGCGGGTAGAACGGTCAAACGGTGGGAATTCCCGTCAATTCTGTGCAACTGTACCATACCCAAATTCGGGCCATAGCGATCGGGATAATGCACTCCGCTCATAAATTCTTGAGCGTAGCTGCTGACAGTCCTCACCAAGCTTTCAAAAAACTCCCGTCCCCCATTGAGGGGCTCACCGAGGCCTGTCACATAGCATTCAGCGCTCATTAATATCGAAAGCACCGGCCGCATTTCTAGCTGGCTGGCTGCCGAGCCATCGCTCAACCCTTCTAGAACCAGGGTGCAATTTGGCAGACTGTACTGACGCCTAATAGTCATTTTTATTCAATTTCTCCATCAAACAGGCTAACCCAGAAGCGCTGCATTCCGGCTGTGCCTGTACAAAATAGCAGTTTGCTCAACAAGTTTAAAGCTAGTTCGTTGAGCTTGTCATCGGAATCGTAAGCTACAACCACCGATCGCTTGGGGTTCATGCGCGATCGAAAATGAGCTCGAAAGCGTTCTAAATACTCCGCAAGCTGCAAGTTCTGACTGAGGGGCATATTTCTCGATCGCAACTGCTGCGAATCTAGCAGCAACTGCCGAATTGTCGCAGTTAACTTGCGCGCCATATTACAGGCGATCGCCACCAGCGCCTTTGCCTCCACAACTGTCAGGGAGCGGCGTTGGGCATAGCGTCTCAGCGGATTAGTATTTCGCATCTGCCAAAAGGCAACGCGATTTTTGACAATTGACTCCAATTCCAGCTCCTTTGACACTGCCAGCATTTCTTCCGCACCTCCGAGATACAAGGCCTCGATCGCCAGCAACATCAAATCAATTTGCAATCTAGTCCGGCGGGGACACCCACCCTCATTCGGCGACAAATCTGGCAAACTGTCTAAAATCAACGGGTTTGACTCGGTAAGCGAAGTTTCTGACGGCATTAAGATCACGGCAACATCCATTTCAACACAATATACGGACAGGCGGGGTCTTGGCCCAGGTAATTTTTGAACCCGAGACTCCTCTGGGATATTTTATTTTTATCGCTCAGTTCTATATTCTGACTTCACTTTAGCACCATTGGCGGCTAGTGGCTTAAGTGTCACCAGAAGAGCGATCGCTCTTCAAAGAGGGGCTGGAGCATACAGCGGTTTTGTAGTGTGTCAGGTACGATCGGGAAGCAGACATAGGAGCAAAACTAATGATTGCAACTGTTTTCCCGTTTCGGACTGTGTTGGTACAAATTCTAGCCATGTTTTTGGCGATCGCGATCGAATCATGGTTCTTGCAAAAACTACTGAAACTCAGCCCGAAAACCAGCGTTGAATATGCAGCCATCCTCAATCTCTCTTGCACTTGCATGGGTTGGCTAGTTTTTTTCGGCATTGAAAGCGTGCTTTCAAAAGATTTACGGGAACGGCTGATCGATTATATATTATTAGGAGGCGAGCGAGATTTTTACTTCATAATAACTGGCATCGCCCTCTCGATACTGCTAGTGACTTTTCTCGCAAAATGGCAAGCATTAGAACTGTTAGAAAACACGCTATACGGGAAGAAAAAAACTGCTGTTCCTACTGAATTCAAACGCTCATTCACCCTCACCCGCCGTCCTCCGAAAAGAAGTTTTAAAGTCACCACCCAATTTGGAGCAATTTTCATCTCTCACACTGTTAGTAATTGCCTGATTCTAACCGTGTTATTTTTCCAAAGTATCGATTAATTTTAGATTTCAGATTTACTCCACAGATAAATCTGGATCTTCAACTTCTTCGATCGAAAGTTTTAGGTTGGAGCCCGATCTATCCAGGGCTTCTACCCGTTTTCTGACGGTGCGATTGAAATCAACACCTTTAATGTGGTTGCTTCTGCTGAGGTTTCGCCACCGCTTCTCTTTGAGCCGTAAAATTAGTAGCCGCCGCCCGATCCGTCAGACTAATTTTTCCGTTGAGGCTGTCTTTTTCCACAACTCCTCGCAGTTTAACATAGCTGTTTTGACCGATCGCAGCGGACTCGCTGCAACCCGTTAAATTAGGTACGACACCCGACAAGCTCAATCCTTGATTTTCCCACTTCCCTGCTAAAGAAGGTTTCTCCTCGGCTGTGTTTGCGCGATCGCCCTCGCTGTTACCCGATCGCAAATTACCGCTCAAATAAACACCCGATTGCTCGATTGTCAAGGTCAAAGTATCAGATTTCAGACATTCCGGCAAACTTTTAGCATCAAAGCGATAACTTCCCGCAATTGCCGGAGCCGCTTTTAAACTTGTTTCGCCGTAAGCAGTTACCACTTTAAACAGCAGCGAAACCGAGCCGATCGCAATCCCGTAAAATGCCAGGGATTTAAGGCTTAAATGATTCATAATCTTGGGAATGGGGAATTGGGAATTGGGAATGGGGAATTGGGAATTGGGAATTGGGAATTGGGAATTGGGAATTGGGGATTGGGAATTGGGAATTGGGAATTGGTAGCACCTCACAAATAACCAACTGCCAACTGCCAACTGCCAACTGCCAACTGCCAACTGTCAACTGCCAACTGCCAACTGTCAACTGCCAACTGTCAACTGTCAACTGTCAACTGTCAACTGTCAACAAGTACCGAAGCCAAGTGCGATCGCACTTTCACGTAACAGCGCGCAATCAGCAGCGAAGAATGACACTGCACCGCCAATTCATCAGTATACCGTCCGAGAGTTTGGCGTTCAATTCCCCACTCCCGACTCGTACCCGCGATCGTCAAATCAGCATTAGCAGAAGCCGCCACCACCGCTTGAATCGGCTCAGCAGCCTCCACAATCGGAGTTTCAATGCGCGATCGCACTTCTACCGGCAACCGATCCATAACTCGCTGAAACTCATAACTCAGCTCATTTCCCTCTGCCCCGTCAACCGCCACCCGCAGCACCGTCAAACGACGTTCCTCGCTATTAACCAACAGTCTCAGCGCCAATTCCAACCCTAAATCATCGTGAATATTTGCCGCATAAGGCACTAACAAATTATTCAACCGTTCCCTACCTCTGTCAACAAAAATTGCTACATCCACAGTAGCGTTGCTGAGAATTTGGCCGACACGCCCTCCCAAACGGTTGCTGCTAAAAGTCGGCCTGTGCCATCCTACCAAAATCAAATCCGCGCGATCGAGTTCCGCAATTTGCGCCGTTTCCCGCGCCACATCTTTAGTAACCCGAATGATTGGGTGCACGAATTTTTTCGCATCCGGCAATTCCAAACTCTCTATCAATTCTGATAATTTCGAGCGGCGTTCCTGAATAATGCGATCGGCTTCTACGGGCGTACTTTCAAAACCATAATTTTCATTTAATTCGATCAAACTCAGAGGATGAACCGCCGCCGACTGCAAATCGCTACCCCCTGTATCCGCAGCAGGCTGCGCCAGGGCGATCGCCAATTGCAGCAAACCTTTCTGCGTGCTGGGATTAGCAACCGGGACTAAAATTCGATACTTGGGCAGCAATTCTCTATTAATTTCTTCGCTTTCTCCACCCATTGGCGAATCTTTTAATTCTGAATCATCCTCCAAACTTACTTCTGAGATATCTAACCGAATCAGCTTTTTCGGATAAGTCCACTCCAACAGTGGCGAAGTCATAAAAGTTGTCACTAAAGCCATAATGACTAACATCGTAAATAGCAGCGGCGAAACCACCCCCAGAGAAAGACCGATATTCAGCACAATCAGTTCAGTCAAACCGCGAGTATTCATCATCCACCCCAGCGCTGAAGCTTCGCGGTTGCTGATGCCGCAGACTCGGGCAGCAACGTAAGTCCCGAAGTATTTTCCAATAATTGCTACTCCCAAAACTGCCGCGCACAGCAGCCACAATTCGGGACTATTGAGCAGGCCGATTTGAGTCCGCAAACCGCTGTAAGCGAAAAATATTGGCAGCAGAAATATCAGGACAAAATCTTCTGTTTTCTCAGCTAATTCTCTGGTAAGTCCGGCATTTTTTGGCATGGCAGCACCCAGCAAAAACGCACCGAAAATTAAGTGAATGCCGATCCATTCAGTAATTAAAGCTGATGCTACAACTCCCATGTAAATGCCGGATAGCACTAATTGAGATAACTTGCCGGTGCGGTTGTAGTGCTTGGAAAGCCGTTGCAAGAACCAGCGGACTACAGTCAGCATGAAACCGATGTACACTATAGATTCAAAAATTGTCGGTAAAGCCCCAACCATCGAGTTAGTGCGCGTAACTGCGATCGCCACCGCCAACAAACACCATGCCGTCACATCGTCTACCGCAGCGCAAGTCAGAGCTAGCGTCCCCAATTTGGTATTCTGCAAGTTGTGCTCTGTAATAATTCTTGCCAGCACCGGAAAGGCAGTAATTGACATCGCAGCGCCCAAAAACATCGCAAATGCTGTAAACGAAACGCTATTATTTGAAACTATCGGGTACAACAGCAGTGCTAGGAAGCTTCCCAGAGAAAATGGCACTAAAATGCTGACGTGTGATGTTAAAATTGCTACATCTAAATTGTTTTTTAGATACTTAGGATTGAGTTCTAAACCAATCAAAAACATGAAAAATATTAGCCCTACCTCAGATAACACGTTGAGGAAAGGAACGGCCTCCGCTGGAAAAAGTGCTGCTCCTAAATCTGGTGCAATCAAACCGAGGAGAGAAGGCCCGAGCATAATTCCTGCTACAATTTCTCCAATAACTTGAGGTTGTTTGATCGCTCGAAATGCTAAGCCGACAAGTCGAGAAAGTGCGATGACAATTAGAACTTCAAGCAGGACGAGAATGGGGATGGGCATAGCGTTTTTAGCTTTAGGTTTTTTGCGGATCGAGAGGGCGTGGCATTCAGTTGACAGTTGACAGTTGACAGTTGACAGACAGCTTACCCGCTCGCTTAGAGAAGGGATGAGGGCGACCTCTTGGAAGGAAGAGGATTGGACTCATGAATAGTCTGATTTTAATTTCTCCCTAGAAGAGTTGCGGTTTTAAACCAATTTTTTCTGGTAAAGCCGACAGAATTGCCGATCGAATAAAATCGATAAAAGCTCGATCGAACGAAAGAAGGCACAAGACACGCAGCTTCAACGCCATTCTCTCACAAGCTCACAAAAGCTTCTGCAACCTCGAACCTGGATTTTTGGTTTTTTCAGAAGCGGTTGCTAGTAACTCTAACCGTATCGTGCGCCCCCCGCACCCAACCCGCCGACTACATCTCATACCATTTTAGATTTTAGATTTTGGATTTTAGATTGGGAGATGATTTACTGGTCATGGGTTGGGATCTTCCCTACAGTTGCATGATTTTGGAAAAATGGCATCGCTCAAGTCGGTGCACACCGTCCACGCAACCCTACGGAAAACCCTACCCTACGGATCTAAGATAGTCAGAAAAAGTGGTGCTTCTGGTGATAGACTAGAAAAGTTGTTTAAATTCGCACATCCGGGTTTTCGGGTGTTTCGAGGGCGCAAACCCTCAGAAATACGACCGGGTGGAGGATTAACCCGAATACAGGAGTTAAAAATACAATGCCAGTAGTTAGTTTGGCTCAAATGTTAGAGTCAGGGGTTCACTTCGGACACCAAACCCGTCGGTGGAACCCGAAAATGGCTCCCTACATTTTCACAGAGCGCAACGGGGTTCACATCATCGACCTCGTGCAAACCGCTCAGCTTATGGAAGACGCCTACGAGTACATGAGAGTGGCCTCCGAAAAAGGTAAAAAGTTTTTGTTCGTCGGTACAAAGCGCCAAGCTGCCGGGATTGTAGCCCAAGAAGCTCAACGCTGCGGTGCTTACTACGTCAACCAGCGCTGGCTGGGGGGAATGCTCACCAACTGGACAACGATTAAGTCCCGCGTCGAGCGCCTCAAGGATTTGGAGCGCCGCGAGGAAATCGGCGCCCTAGATTTGTTGCCGAAAAAAGAAGCTTCCGTGCTGCGCCGAGAAATGGCAAAACTCCAGAAGTATCTGGGCGGAATCAAAACTATGCGTAAGATTCCCGACGGAGTTGTCCTAGTAGACCAACGCCGCGAGTATAATGCTGTGTTGGAATGCCAAAAGCTGGGAATTCCCATCGTCTCTCTGTTGGATACCAACTGCGACCCGGATTTGGTTGACATTGCGATTCCAGCAAACGACGATGCTATTCGATCGATCAAACTGATTGTCGGCAAGTTGGCTGATGCCATCTACGAAGGTCGTCACGGTCAACAAGGCGGCGACTCTGACGAAGACTACGACTACGAAGGTGGTTACGAAGGCGCCGAATATGATGGCGAAATCGAAGAATTGGATGACCCTAATTATGTAGATCCCGAGGACGGCGACACTGACAGCGAAGAAACCGAAAGCTAGTATTGCTATCGGCATCTGACACCAAGCAATTAAAAATTAAAGATTGAAAATTAAAAATTAAAAATCATAATTTTTAGTTGGACATTTTTAATTTTTAATTTTTAATTGTAAATGGCATTAGTCTCGGTCATTAGTAGATTTCTGACAAAAGCATTCCGCAGTGTGAACACCAAAATTAATTAGGGTTCTACACCTACCAAATCCGCCAGAAGGCTGACTTGCTATTTCTTAACTCTTGTCTAATCATTAAGATTAAGGTTCACGAGCGGGACGCTCGCACTCCTGACTAATGATAAGGTTCGCGAGCGGGGACAGCACTAACGACTAATGACTAACGACTAATGACTAATGATAAGGTTCGCGAGCGGGGACGCTCGCACTAACGACTAATAACTAATTTTGATTGGGAACTTAAAGAAGATGGCGGACATATCTGCAAAACTTGTTAAAGAACTGCGCGACAAAACCGGCGCGGGGATGATGGACTGCAAAAAAGCCCTCACCGCAAACGATGGCAATATGGAAACATCAATTGAGTGGCTGCGGAAAAAAGGTCTGGCTGGGGCTGACAAAAAAGCAGGACGGGTTGCCTCAGAAGGACTTGTAGGCAGCTACATTCACACGGGCGGCCGCGTGGGAGTGCTGGTGGAAGTTAACTGCGAAACAGATTTTGTGGCACGGCGCGAAGAATTCCAAAGTTTAGTACGCAATATTGCAATGCAAATTGCAGCTTGCCCGAATGTGGAATACGTGAAAGTTGAAGATATCCCCGCTGAAATTGTCGAACGAGAAAAGGCAATTGAAATGGGCAAAGATGACTTGGGTAACAAGCCGGACAATATCAAAGAAAAGATTGTTCAAGGGCGGATTGACAAGCGGATGAAAGAGTTATGTTTGATGGATCAGCCTTTTATTAGAGATCAAAATATCTCGGTGGAAGAGTTGGTGAAACAAACGATCGCCCAAATTGGCGAAAATGTCCAAGTCCGCCGTTTCGTCCGTTTTGTGTTGGGCGAAGGCATTGAGAAAGTAGAAGCTAACTTTGCCGATGAAGTGGCCGCCCAAATGGGTGCTGCTCAATAATCGAAAATTTAGATTAAAAACTAAAAATTAAAAATGTGAAAACCTAATTTTTTTGCATTTTTAATTTTTAGTTTTTACACGACTACAGAAATAGGTACGTAGTTGCGCTTCAGCGCTCTTGGTACGTAGTTGCGCTTCAGCGCTCTTGGTACGTAGTTGCGCTTTAGCGCTCTTGGTACGTAGTTGCGCTTTAGCGCTCTTGGTACGTAGTTGCGCTTTAGCGCTCTTTATAATATTCCGAAAGAGGGCGTTGCTCATCGGGGTTTGAAAATGGGTAACTTGAAAATTCAGAAGATTAACTCAGTTGTTTCATTTTTTCACATTGAGTCGTTTGTACCGTAAATTAGCGCCGGAGCGCTGAAGCGCAACTACGTACCCAAGAGTCGATATTTTATGACTATCCGGGGGATGTGAGGGGAATCGAGTTTTCACATTGAGTCGTTTGTACCGTAAATTAGCGCCGGAGCGCTGAAGCGCAACTACGTACCCAAGAGCCGATATTTTAGCGATATTTTACGACTATCCGGGAGATGCGAGGGGAATCGAGACTCAGCTAGAAACCGAGAGATAAAAAACATAAAAATGTTGGAGGCGATTCTTGAAACCTATGCCCGATTTCTAACCAGAATTAACTCGACAATCAGACAATTTGTGGCAAAAATCGGGTTGTTTTGCCGATCGTCCTATTTGAATTTTATAGGGGATATATGGTGGGATCCAGAGAGCGCATAGAGCAAGATTTGGCAGGACTCGAAGAGGCTTTAGCAGCCTTGAATCTAGAGTTTCGCAGTACCTACGATGGTTATTTAACTGCCTTGGGACAAGCGGTGCGACAGCAGTTGATTTTGGCTTGCTATCACCTTTGCACTCAAGCGGTGCCGGAGTCGTTTCTCAAGTTGTCCTTCGACGGGCGGCAAAAAATGCAGCAGTCTGTAAGGCGTTTGGCTGCGGCGTCTCAAGAAAAATTGCGATCGCTCACGACTGAATCAGAAGTAGAGGAAGAGGAAGAGGAAGAGGAAGAGGAAGAAATAGATGAAGAAATAGATGAAGAAATAGATGAAGACGAGTTTGGCGAGGAAGAAATCGAGGAAAACGAATTCGTCGAGGAAGAAATAGAGGCAAACAACGAATTTTCCGCTATTAACTATCAATTTCCAGCAACAAACAATCAATTACCAATTGCCAATTCCCCGCAAAGTTTGGCGCGCTGGCAAAATAGTATTGAAAAGTCGATCGCCCAGATTCTCAAGCTGCTGTCTCGCGACACCAACCGCTTGCTCCAACAGTCGGAAATCTTGCCCAGTCAATTGCCAGAACAGGTTCTAGAAGCTGCTTCTGCTGCTGAATTGTCCGCCGACAGCGTGGCGGGCCCACCTAACCTATTAAGCTTAATCATTGAAACAGATAGTTCACCAGCACCGCCAAACTTGGGAAAAAGACCCGGTATTAATGCTTTGCACATTACAGCAATTAAACTGCGGTTGTCGGAAATAGAGTTTGCCGATCCGGGAACATCGGCTTGGCGCCAACAAATTCGCAACCTCTCTGCAAAGTTGAACTCCCTCGGTCGCGATTACCAGAAAAAGCAGCGGGAAATGGCGGTGGTGGAGGCTGAGTCGGCTTGGCGGTTGAGTTGGTTTGAAGATTAGTCAGTGGACAGTGGACAGTTGACAGTTGACAGTTGACAATTGTCTGGAATTATTGAGCTATGATTAATAACTAATGACTAATGACTAATGACTAATGACTAATAACGTTCGCGATCGGGGACGCTCGCGCTAATGACTAATGACTAATGACTAATAACTAATGACTGATGACTAATAACCAACCAGAATGGCAGCGATTGCAAAAAGCTCTTTCCGTAGAAGCCGATCGCGGATTTAACGACATCCAAGGCAGTCAATACCGCTTCAGCGAGTTTCTCGGCCTGAGTTTGAGACAGTTGGCAGGCGCTGTCACTGGTTCTTCGCGCGATCGCGCCAGACAACTTGCGGTGGAATTTGACATCTACCCTCAGAAAGATCTCGAAGGGCGCCAACATTCGATCGCCATTACAGTCAGTTTCCTCAGACAAATGGAGCAAGTTTGGGAAGAACAAACGACACAAGTCAGACAAGAAAACGCTGCCGATTCAAGCACTCCAGCCGTTTCCGTTCCCCGAACCGCACCGCTTAACACAGCACCTCCACCGCCTAGCTTGACTTTAGATCAACCGTTAACCCGCGTGACAGGCATCGGCCCCGCCAACGGCAACCGCTTGCTAAAACTCGGTTTAGATACCGTATACGACTTGCTTTACTACTATCCCCGCAACCACATCGACTATGCAAAGCAAGTACGAATTCGCGAGTTAGTAGCGGGGGAAACTGTCACTTTAATCGCCGAAGTCAAGCGCTGCAATTGCTTTTCTAGCCCGAAGAATAAGAAATTAACGATATTAGAAGTAATTTTAAAAGACAGTACCGGAGAAATTAAAATCAGTCGCTTTTTTGCCGGGCCTCGCTACAGCAATCGCGGCTGGCAAGAATTCAAAAAGCGCGAGTATTGTACTGGTGCGATACTTGCTGCTTCGGGGTTGGTAAAGCAGGGTAAGTATGGCATTACCCTAGAAAATCCTGAGTTGGAAGTCTTAGATGACTCCGGCGGTGCGATCGAATCTATGAAAGTCGGCCGCCTGATTCCTGTTTATCCGCTGACGGAAGGGGTGGATGCGGGTTCGGTGAGGCGATCGATCTTAGCAGCAATTCCGGCCGCGAAACTGTTGCCAGAATCGCTACCGGAGGATTTGCGCGAGCGTTACGGCTTAATGGGTTTAGCCGATGCGGTGGCAAATATTCACTTTCCGCTCGATCGCGATTGCTTGTCCGCCGCCCGCCGCCGCTTAGTTTTTGACGAATTTTTCTACCTGCAATTAGGCCTTTTAAAGCGCCGCCAAACCCAAAGAAAAGCTCAAGCTAGCGCAGTCATCCTTCCTAGCGGGAAATTGATCGAACAGTTCTATCAAATCTTGCCTTTTGCGCTGACAAATGCCCAAGAAAGAGTCATTAACGACATCCTCAACGATTTAGCTTCGCCCCAGCCGATGAACCGATTAGTGCAAGGCGATGTCGGCGCGGGCAAAACAGTCGTCGCCGTAGTCGCAATGCTAGCAGCAATTCAATCCGGCTATCAAGCAGCATTAATGGCGCCGACGGAAGTTTTAGCAGAACAGCATTATCGGAAATTGGTAGGCTGGTTTAATTTGATGCACTTGTCTGTCGAACTGTTAACTGGTTCGACAAAAGTAGCCAAGCGCCGGGAAATTCACAGCCAGTTAGAAACCGGAGAATTACCTGTTTTAGTAGGAACTCACGCGCTGATTCAAGATACGGTGAATTTCCATAAATTGGGTTTGGCTGTAATTGACGAACAGCACAGATTCGGCGTGCAGCAGCGTGCTAAATTGCAGCAAAAAGGCGAATCTCCTCACGTTTTGACGATGACCGCAACTCCCATTCCTCGGACGCTGGCGCTGACTCTGCACGGCGATTTAGACGTGAGTCAAATTGATGAACTTCCCCCCGGTCGGCAGGCGATTCAAACGACTGTTCTGTCTGCGAAAGAACGCCTCCAGGCTTACGATTTGATTCGTCGGGAGGTGGCGAGCGGCCGTCAGGTTTATGTGGTTCTGCCTCTGGTGGAGGAGTCGGAAAAGCTGGATGTGCGATCGGCAATTGAGGAAAAAGAGAAACTCGAAAAAAGTATATTTCCTGAGTTTAAGGTAGGTTTGCTCCACGGCAGAATGAGTAGCGCTGACAAAGATCAGGCGATTACTAAGTTTAGAGACAAAGAAACTGATATTTTAGTATCTACTACTGTGGTGGAAGTGGGAGTAGATGTGCCGAATGCAACGGTAATGTTGATTGAAAATTCGGAGCGTTTTGGACTGTCGCAATTGCACCAGTTGCGGGGTCGAGTCGGTCGGGGCAGCAATCGTTCTTATTGTTTGTTAATGCCCGGTTCCAAGGCTGCGGAAGCTATGCAGAGAATGAAGGTTTTAGAACAATCTCAAGATGGATTTTTTATTGCGGAAATGGATATGAGATTGCGCGGCCCAGGTCAGGTTTTGGGAACTCGACAGTCTGGTTTACCGGATTTTGCTTTGGCGAGTTTGGTGGAGGATCAGGAGGTTTTGGAGTTGGCGAGGGAGGCCGCTCAAATGGTAATTGAGAATGATGAAACTTTGGATGAATGGCCGGTCGTGCGGGATGAGTTGGAACGGCGATATCAACGGATGATGAGTGGCTCGATTTTGACTTAGATAGCTTGGGACGCACACACCAACTTTTTATAGCAGGACTTACCAGCTCGCCTACCAAGAAACCGGGTTTTTTAATGGAGATTGAAGGTTTTAAGCAAATATCAGGGTTAAAAACCTGGGTGCGCGTCACAACGAGTCTTTTCGTAAAAAAAAACCGTTTCGCTTGCCTAATGTGTAAGTTTTATTGGTTCGTTGAGTACCTCAACCTAACCTAACTTTATGAGAGAATTTTTCCCTATATCTAGGTTATTTTTATGGATTGTAAGGATTCCCGTACCGATCGAACCAAGAATCCTTCGCAGGAATGACGGGGAAGTGTCAAAATTAAGGTAGTGCTGCCAGAAACAGGGAAAACGAAATCCAACCTGTACTCGCCGGCCCTAGGCAACATTGATTCCTCGCTTGTCACGCTTGCAGGTGGTGGCCGACGGGTAGCCGACGGTTCGTCGCATGGAATCTCAACAATAATTGTCAGTAACTCAGGGAATCAACGCCGCTGAGCTTGCAAGAGAAATCTCTCGCAAGCTGTACTGACCAGACCGCTCGCAAGAGCAGCCGTTATTTGGGTCACGACACCGGAGAATGCGAAGCTAGTTTTCCGCTCTGTCGCTTTCAATTAAACAGTTCTAAAGTCACTGGAACAGTGTTGTAAGCCTAACAAGCCCAGATAACCAGGTCGAAGCTAACATTACCCCACAAGGGAGGCTCCTGCCGGAGCAAACATTATGCGATCGCGGATTGCGAGGTTTGAGGTGGTAATTGTCCCATCGAAAGTACATCACAAAAGTACACCGAATTAAGCAATCCTTGTGTAATGGAAAGATTCACTCTTGATTGAAATCCCCGAGCCTTTTCCCACGAGCGGGCTAAAGCCACGCTCGTTTCCCACTTCCCGAATTTTTTTATGAAAGATCTCACTCGTTATCGAAATATCGGCATCTTCGCCCACGTAGATGCTGGCAAGACCACCACAACTGAAAGAATCCTGAAACTGACGGGTAAAATCCACAAAATCGGTGAAGTACACGAAGGCGCGGCGACGACTGACTTCATGGAACAGGAGCAAGAACGCGGGATTACGATTCAATCCGCTGCTACTACCTGCTTCTGGAACGAGCATCAGCTCAACATCATCGATACTCCCGGACACGTCGATTTTACGATCGAGGTTTACCGTTCGCTCAAGGTTCTCGATGGCGGTATCGGTGTGTTCTGCGGTTCCGGTGGAGTTGAACCGCAATCGGAAACTAACTGGCGCTACGCTAACGATTCTAAAGTTGCTCGTATCGTCTATATCAATAAGCTCGATCGCACGGGCGCAGATTTTTACCGAGTTGTCAAGCAAGTCGATAAAGTCCTCGCAGCTAAACCAATGGTAATGGTTTTGCCGATCGGCATTGAAGACAAATTTTGCGGCATGGTCGATTTGCTCACCCGCAAAGCATGGATCTGGGATGATTCGGGCGATCCGATGGGCTACACAATTCAGGATGTTCCGGCCGATATGGTCGATGATGTCGAGAAATACCGCGAACAGTTGATCGAACTGGCTGTCGAGCAGGATGATAACCTGATGGAACAGTACCTCGAAGGCAACGAGCCGAGTATCGAAGACCTCAAGCGGTGCATCCGCAAAGGCACCCGCGACATGGCATTTTTCCCCACCTACTGCGGCTCGTCGTTTAAGAATAAGGGCGTCCAGTTGGTACTCGATGCAGTCGTTGACTACCTCCCGAACCCGATGGAAGTTACGCCTCAGCCTGAGGTGGATCTCGAAGGCGAGGAAACAGGCAATTTCGCGATCGTCGATCCAGAAGGCCCTTTGCGCGCCCTGGCATTTAAGATTATGGACGATCGCTTCGGCGCTTTAACCTTCACCCGTTTGTACTCCGGTAAGATATCCAAAGGCGACACCGTACTCAACACCGCCACAGGCAAAACCGAGCGCATCAGCCGCTTGGTAGAAATGCACGCCAACTCCCGCGAAGAAATTGATTCGGCTCAAGCAGGCGATATTATTGCGATCGTAGGTATGAAAAACGTCCGCACCGGACACACCATCTGCGACCCCAAAAATCCCGCAACCCTTGAGCCAATGGTGTTCCCAGAACCAGTCATCTCCATTTCGGTCAAACCGAAACTCAAAGGAGGCGAAGAAAAGATGGGAGCCGCGCTCACCAAGATGGTACAAGAAGACCCATCTTTCCACATGGTCACAGACGAAGAAAGTGGCGAAACCATCCTCAAGGGCATGGGCGAACTGCACCTCGACATCAAAGTGGACATTCTGCGACGCACCCACGGCGTCGAGGTAGAAGTTGGCGAACCGCAGGTAGCCTACCGCGAGTCCATCACCAAACGCCTCGAAGACAACTACGTCCACAAGAAACAATCTGGTGGTTCAGGTCAATTTGCTAAAATCGGCTATATCGTCGAGCCCGGTGAAGTCGGTAGCGGCTTCGTGTTCGAGTCAAAAGTAACTGGTGGTAGCGTACCGAGAGAGTATTGGCCAGCGGTGCAAAAAGGCTTCCAAAGCTGCATCGATGTGGGCGTCTTGGCTGGTTTCCCCTGCTTGGACTTGAAATTCACCCTGGTTGATGGAGGTTTCCACCCGGTTGACTCTTCAGCAATGGCCTTTGAAATTGCTGCTAAAGCCGCCTACCGCCAATCTGTACCCAAGGCTGGGCCTCAGTTGCTGGAACCGATCATGAATGTCGATGTCTTCACCCCAGACGATCACATGGGCGATGTCATCGGCGACCTCAACCGCCGCCGGGGCATGATGAAAGCTCAGGAAACCGGACAAACAGGAGCGCGGATCAAGGCTGATGTGCCGTTGAGCGAAATGTTTGGCTACATTGGCGATTTGCGTACCATGACATCTGGGCGCGGTCAGTTTTCGATGTCTTTCTCGCACTATTCTCCTTGTCCGAGCAATATCGCTGAGGAAGTGATCAAGGATGCGAAAGAGCGTCAAGCTGCTAAGTAGTGTGTTGAGTGTAAGTGCGATCGAATAGTGCGATCGTACTCTACAAACAGGTAGCCAGAAACCGGGTTTTTTCACGAACATCCTTCGCTGTAGCGACGAGATTAGGTGAAAAACCCGGTTTCTTTGATATTGGTGCGTCCAGGACTCTTAAAAAAATCTGCGTTGATTTGCGTTATATCGTTTCCACTTGGACTGGAATGATTAAACCACAGAGGGCGCAGAGGACACAGAGTCCGAGAATAGAGATATGAATCATGCCGATGGAGAGCGGATTTGATATTAATCGGCGGTATCGTAAGGGCGATCGCAGATTTATGAAATAAGTCAAGTATCATATTTGCTAACATACAATTAATAATTTAAAACCGAGGCAGGTAGCCATGACAGCCACCCTAATCCAGAATCAAAGTAGCGGAATTCTGCTAAAAAATATTAGCTGGAAAACTTACGAATCCCTGCTGAATGAGTTAGGGGAACACGGAGGAATTCGCCTGATTTACGATCGCGGAAATTTAGAAATTATGACTCCATCAGCACCACATGAAAAGTCAGGTGAACTCTTAGGAAATTTTGTTGAAGTTCTAACTGATGAATTAAATGTTGACATTTGCAGCCTGGGTTCACTAACCTGCAAGCGCAAAGATTTGGAACGGGGGTTAGAACCTGATAAATGTTACTACATTCAGAATGAAGATGTTGTCTGGAATAAAGAACAAATCGATCTCAATGAAGATCCACCACCGGATTTAGCTATTGAAATTGACATTACCAGCAGTTCGATCGATCGTCTCAAACTTTACGCAAGTTTGGGTGTACCTGAAGTTTGGCGCTACGATGGCAATCGTTTAATCATCTATCACTTAGAAGGCAATGAATACGCAGAGTGCGAGGTTTCTCCCACTTTTGCTTTTCTGTCGAAGTTTGAAATGCTGCGGTTTTTGGAACTGAAACAGACTACAAAAGAAAAGGCTTTGCTGCGGTTATTCCGGGAGTGGGTGAGGAGTCAAATTCAGTAAAGAGACTGAAGGAGGGCGATCGCCCCTCAATCAAGATCGTGTTTGCTAAGATACAATCAATAATCTACAACCCAGGCAGGTAGCCATGACAGCCACCCTGATCCAGAATCAAACTAGCGGAATTCTGCTAAACAACATTAGCTGGAAAACTTACGAATCCCTGCTGAATGAGTTAGGGGAACACGGAGGAATTCGCCTGACTTACGATCGAGGAACATTAGAAATTATGACTCCTTTAGCACCCCATGAAGGTAGTAAGAAAATTTTAGGCCGTTTTGTGGAAAGTGTGAGTGAAGAATTAAACATCGAAATTCGGAGTTTGGGTTCTCTAACTTGTCGGCGCGAGGATTTGGCTCGCGGTTTGGAGCCGGATCAGTGCTACTATATCCAAAATGAGAATGTGGTTTGGGACAAAGAACAAATCGATCTCAATCAAGATCCGCCACCAGATTTAGTAGTGGAAATTGACGTGACTAGCAGTTCGATCGATCGCCTTTCTTTATACGCAAGTTTAGGGGTGCCGGAAGTTTGGCGCTACGACGGAAATCGTTTAATAATTTATCAACTGGAAGCACAGGAATATGTAGAAAGAGATGTTTCTCCGACTTTTCCTTTTTTGTCGCAAGTTGAGATGCTGCGCTTTTTGGAATTGAGGAGGACTACCAAGGAAAATGCTTTGCTGCGGTTATTCCGGGAGTGGGTGAGGAGTCAAATTCAGTCCGGGGAATAAAAGAAAAGGGCGATTCACGATCGGGATGGTTGCGTTTGAGGCTCTTTTTAGCAACCGCAGATGAACGCTGACTGACGCGGAACGATGACTCGGGCGGAGTTCCTCGAATTTACCTTAATTTCGCCCTTCCATATCTTAAACCGTATCGCTATTCTTCTCCTCCATCTCAATTTTGATAGAGATGCAACGTGCCGATCGCCTGGCCGCAAAACTGCGAAAATTAAATATTGACCCGGATACAATTTAGCAAGTTTATTTCATGAGATAGCGAGGTTGAAATGGCCGAAATAAATCCCGATCGCACTACTGGTACAATTGCGATCGCCGTTTGCGCTCAATCAAACGGGCAGTATCTGTGTCAGATATCATCATCTCTGAGCGATCGCCCCAATGATACCATGAATTTTTACGGACAAACGAAAGAACACGCGATCGCGATCGCCCTAGAACATTTAGCTGACGAATATCGCGAAAAAGCAGAAGAGTCTCAGAATATAGATTCCCTTGCCGTGGAACTTTCAGATTCAGGAGAACCAATTAATAAATATTATCATGTGATTGTACACTACGAAGAAATTTCGGAAGCCGAATCTAAGTTTGAGGCAGTACACAATACAATAATGGGAAATACGATAGTTGAGAATGCCAGACTTGCAGCCATTGAGATTGCTCCAGATATTGAAATCGAGCCGTTAGAGCGATCGGGATATTGAGGGATAAAATTTTACACAATCTGCGGGTCACAATCAAGTTTTGTCGTCAAAAAAAGCGGTTTCCGATCTGCATCCAGGATTAAAATAAACAGGACTATTGATTTTGATTAATTTGGCTTTTTACCCAATTCCGAAATGCTTTAACTAATTCCAAATAATCCATTGTTTCCGCCTGTGCCAAAAAACTGACAATCTCTAAAATAGCAACACTCGGAAATGCTAAACTGATCTCGCACTCGACATACCCTCGATCGTCCAATCTGTTAATTCTGAGCCGCGAACCGTTGTAAATCCAAACTTCCGGCACTCCCAGATCGGCATAAATCTGCAAGGTATTGTCGGATCTGCTGGTAACATCAATTTCCACCACTAAATCCGGGGGCGGATATTGACTCATATCGAGTCGTTTTTTGCCTTTAATTGCACTAGCATTCTGGATGTAAAAACAATCATCCGGTTCTACACCAATGAGTTCAGGACGTTTGAATGTCGTAGAACCCAGAGGTTCAATTCTCACATCTAATTCTTCAGCTAATGTTTCAACAAATCGACCTATTACTCTTTTGTAAATTTCGTGTTCAGGAGAAGGCACCATAATTTTCAAATTGCCGCGATTGTATCTCAGTCTAATTGGCCTATCGCCGATTTCGGCAAGCAAAGTTTCATAAGTTTGCCAACTGATATTCGATAGCTCAACTATTTGTTCGGGCGGACTGAGAGTTTTAGCAATCATGGGGTTACTTTGGTGAAGAGTTCGTAGGCGCAAGCCGGGGCGTAGCGATCGCACTTTTAAACTAAATCATATCATCTCAAACATAGGTTTGTAGTGAGGACTTCAGTCCGCATCCGACGAGAGAGGACTGAAGTCCTCACTACGAACCAAATTGCTAGTTATTGGCCTGCAAAATCGGCACGGAACTTCTGGACAACTCGATTCAATTCCACTGAATGAGAAGCTTTAAATAAAATACGATCGCCCTTTTCAACAAATCCCAACAACCGCTTTGCTAAATCTTCCCGCCCATCGGGCGCCGTAATATCTCCTATCTCCACAAAAGGCACGCCCGCCGCACCCGCCGCCATCGCCGCCGCTTCCTCAAAATCCGCAAACACAAACAAAGCATCGAGGTTTAAATCCCGCGCCGCCCTTCCTACTTGTCGGTGAAATTCGATCGCCCTTTCGCCCAATTCCTTCATCGTACCCAACACCGCAATCCGGCGCTTTCCCGGAGTATCCGCTAACAATCTCAGCGCCGCCAACATCGACTCCAAACCAGCATTGTAAGTCTCATCCAGAATCACAACATCAGAAAGCAAATCGTAGCGGCGCGCCCGTCCATCCGGTAACTGCACGGACAAACCTTGTTGTAAAACTTCCCAATTAATCTCTAAAACTTTTGCTACCGCCAAAGCCGCCAAATAATTTACAGCATTGTGCCTTCCAGCCAAGGGCAGCGGCAATTCCACACCTTCTACAAGCATTGTATCATTATTCAGCAATTCCCCGCACAAATCGCCGCCTTCTAATCCGTAACTTAAAGTTTTTCCCTGCCAAACTTGCGCCGCAGTTGCCATTAATCTGTCAGAATCGTGATTGAGAATAGCAATACTTTCAGCAGGCATTTCCGCTAACAGTTCGCACTTAGCTTGGGCGATCGCATCTTCCGAACCCAATCGCCCGATATGCGCCGTTCCTACATTAGTAATTACCGCCACAGTAGGACGCGCAATTTGCGACAGCAGCGCAATTTCTCCTAGCCCGCGCATTCCCATTTCAATTACAGCATAATTGTGGGTCGGCGAAAGCTCTAACAGAGTTTTCGGGACTCCAATTTCATTGTTGTAGTTATATTGAGTTTTCAGAACATTTCCGCTGGTTGACAAAACGGCCGCAATTAATTCTTTGGCAGTAGTTTTACCTACTGAACCAGTAACACCAATTATCGGTATACTGAATTGGTCGCGCCACCAACGGGCGATCGCCTGGTAAGCTTTTAAAGTATCGTCAACGCGCAACAGCGGAAAATTGGGAACTTCTGCTTGGTAAGTGCGATCGACTACCGCAGCAATCGCTCCCAAATCCCGGGCTTTTGCCACAAACTGATGCCCGTCAAAATTTTCTCCCCGCAGCGCTAAAAATACTTCGCCCCCCTCAATGGTGCGCGTATCTGTAGCAATACCTGTCCCTACAACTGTCAGAACGTCCTCAGACACAGCAAGCAAAGGTACAGTTAAAATTTCAGCAAGTTGGGCGATACTTACGCGACAGACCATATTACCAGCACTCACATTTCAAATCATTATTTTCACAGCTAATCCTACCTCGCCCCACCTCACATTTAACTGACACCAGTTCAAAAAAGAATGCAAGCTTTGCCCGGAATCTAAACCCTGAGAGTCCTCAGTCATTCCCATCGCAAATCGCCAATCGCCAATCGCAAATGGTATAACAGGGGGATGCCGACTAGGATTGACCTTGGCACTCTTCAACAGTTGACAGTTGGCAGTTGACAGTTGACAGTTGACTGTTTGAGAGCGACATCTACCCTTAAGTCCGAGGATTGGAGTAATGAATAGTCTGATTTTAATTTCTCCCGAGCAGGCTTGGGGCTTTCAACCAATTCTTTCGGGTAATAATAAATCCTCTGCCCAGCCATAAATTATTTAGAACACACCCACAATCTTTACCAATAATTTACAAAGTTTGTGGTGATTTTAGGCCTTGCTAATTGCAAACAATTCATGTCATGCTGGTGTTGACAAATAGTTTAACTAAGTAAAAAAGATCTGCTTAAGGCGATCGCCACTTCCACCCCTAAGCCTCGGGAGGCGAGAAGCTCGGTTGACCCTACCCAACAACGGATACAAGCCCTCGACCTAAGTCGGGGAGAGATTAAAATTTTAGACTACAGTTGAAGCTTCCAGATGAATCTGTGGAGTAAATCTAAAATCTAAAATCTAAAATCTAAAATCGGTTGACTCAATTGTGGTGCTTCATCTGCCAATTCATATCTGCCAATGGCGCTTAAAGCTCCTGCCCAATCCTTTTGGAGGGTTAATCCACAGTGAACGACTATAACAGACAGAGCCAGGAAGAAGAACAGCTACTTTACAACCACTGGCTGGAGTTGGTACAAGTAGAGCAGCCGATCGAACTAATCGACCGTTTTCGCACTTTGTTTATCTACGGTAACGGATATCGCGATCGCACCATCGCTGAAGCACTCGAAAAAATAGCAGCCTCACCCTACGCCGAACAAGAATTCAAATACATCCTCAACCGTTGCTGCCACATCCTGATCAACCGCTGGCAAACATACCCCGGCAAGCAAGCAGCTATCCCGGAATTGATCGCTCTGTTTGAAGAAGCCCCCAAAATATTATCTCGATATAGTCGATCGCGCCCTACTCACTCCATCCCCCAATTAGTCAATCAATTTACCCAAAGCGAACAATACCTCACACTCAAACGCTTAGCCAAAGTCATCACCCACAGTAATGAAGACAGCAACGGCAAAACTCCCGCCAGCCTAGCCCTCGGAACCTTAATTCCCCGATACCCTTACCTCTACAAACACTGCCTCCTCAGCGACGACAGCACCTACGAACAGCAAAAAATCATTCAAAAAATCCAAGCTCAAAAGCAGCAGCAATTTGAAATCGACCTCTCACAATACGTTGCTCACCAAGTGAGAAAAGCCCAAGCAGCCCGCCGGCATACCTCAATCTCCTTCGGCAGAAGTATACAGACTATAAAAAACCCGACGCTGTTGAGCGACCCAGAGCTGTTCTTTGCCCTCAAGCAATTTGTCGGAAAAGTCGAAGGAGCCGATACCTACCGACAGCTAGCCGGCCGCTTCATGGCGAACACCAGCACAAGTGTGTCCTACAGATCCTTTAAAGACGACTTATACGAATACCTAATTTCTTCCGTCACCGACGATGGCTACGGCAAACGTCAATTTAACGAAAAACTGTATAAACAACTACAAAATACCTTTCCCCACAACGATGCTCAGAAGTTCAACGAATTTTTAACGATCAGAACTTGCAGCCAGTTATTGAACTTTTTAGTAGTAGAGAGTCCTGCGCGGCCGAACCACTTTGTCTTCATCGACCTGATCTCAAACCTCGGGCCCACCCAAACCACAGGTTTGCTGCTGAAAATCGTGCTAATTTGTGGCAAAGTCAAGCCCTATCTAGAAAAGCGGTTGGCAATTTTGTTCGGTCACTACGAATTTTGTACCCGAGAAGGCCTGGTGTGGTTAGTCAAAGCCTTGGAAAACCTGAATCTCGCTTTGAGTACCAATTTTGGGAATCTAGACGTATCTTTCCTGCGGTAGCCGGTCTGTCCCAGAACTTTCTCGCGTTCGAGTTTGACAAAACATCACAGCTCAAAATCCGGTTTCTGAATACCCTCAAAGTTTGAGATTGAATTGTAACGACTTAATTAAGTGGCCAAAGCTACTCAAAAGACGCCATTCTGTGTTAAAATTCCAAGTGTATCAGATTCGGTTGCAGGCTTTGTTCATTGCTACAGAATTGTTTAAAAACTTGCCCTTCTGTATCGGCAGGGGACTCTCCGAAACTGAAATCTTTGCACTGTCTAATTTTTGGAGTTATTCCTCATGTCGATATACGTCGGTAACTTATCCTACCAAGTTACCCAAGAAGACATCACCACCGTCTTCGCCGAATACGGAACCGTTAAGCGAGTACATCTACCTACCGACAGAGAAACCAGTCGCCCCCGCGGCTTTGGTTTTGTAGAAATGTCAACAGATGCCGAAGAAGATGCAGCGATTGCTGCTCTCGACGGAGCAGAGTGGATGGGTCGCGATCTCAAAGTTAACAAAGCTAAGCCCCGCGAAGATGAAGGCGGCCGGGGCGGCGGCAACCGGGGCGGCGGCGGCCCAGGCAAATTTGGTCGCGGCGGTGGCGGCGGCGGCGGCGGACGTTATTAATTTCCTAATTAATTTCCGACGATCGAGATTTGAGATTGGAGAGCTGAAATTTGGGATCGAGGCCACCTAGCTTTGAACCACCGTCCGAATAATTTCCGGCCCGGTTGCTCCCAACCTTTACTCTTCCAGTCTGGCGATCGACCGCATTAAATATACCAAAAAGCCAAGGTTAGTCCCTTGGCTTTTTGGTATGAGGCTATTCAATATGAGTTAAAAACTCGGTGGGTTAAGACTTTCAGGTGCCTCTAGTTTTCTAATCATCAGGTTCGATGCTGCTGCTCAATCCGTGATTGTTGAGCGTTTCAGCATAAAACTCAGCGTGTTCGAGAGCGCAAACAATCACCAGTCCCAGCCCGTTGGTGTGGGCTTCCATCATCACATTTACAGCCTGTGGCTGAGTCAGACTGGGTACCGTCGCCATCAAAGTCTGCACCACGTATTCCATGGGATTGAAATCATCATTGTGCAGCAGCACGCGGTAGCGCGGCGCAAGCTTGCGGACTGTAGAAGGCTTTTGAATAATTTCGACAGACACTAATCTATACCTCCTGACTTGTAGGATGTTAAAATTTTTGACACTCCCTGCCGTTGATGCGAGGGGATTCTTCGTTCATCAACCCAAGTTGCTGAGATAGGCTTACACCTAAAACAGTAGATCTCGAACTAGGACGAAGCTGGTATCGCATTAATTTCGATCGACAATCTTGAGCTGGATTCCTCCGCTGTGATAGAGTATCTCACTTTCAGTTATTTTATTGAAATTTCCAGATTCAGACAAGGCAGCCGCCTAGCCGATCGCGAGCTGTCAACCATACCAAACCCAGAAGAAGTGTCCTAAGCCCGCAGCCGCCCCCTGTCTAGGGTCATAATAATAGAGACGCAAGATCGGTTAAAAATAAAAAACTACCAAAATTAGGGGGTTAGAGCCTCGTCCTTCTATGACTACTTTATTCTAGAAATCCTGTTGCCATTTTGTAGAAATTGGGTAAAATCAAACAAGGAGGTGATGCAAGTGTTCAATCTGACTTATGAATTCAAATTGAAACCCACAAAAACACAAGTAGCAATATTTGAGGATTGGTTGGAACAATGTCGCAAGGTATATAATTATGCCCTGCAAGAACGTAAAGATTGGTATAATTCCCGAAAATGTCGGATTGACGCTTGTTCCCTGCGCTCGGAATTCATCATCAGAGCTGACACACCCAGACCAACTTACTCAACTCAATGTAAAGCCTTAACTGCATACAGGAAAACCAGCCCTGCATTACAACGTATCAATGCTCAAGCTTTACAACAAGTGCTGCGCCGACTAGAAAAGGCATTTGTAAGTATGTGGGAACAAAACCACGGATTTCCCCGATTCAAAAAAAGGGGAACCATGAGGTCTTTTGTGTTTCCACAACTAAGTTTAAACCCAATTCAAAATAGTAGTGTCAAACTGCCTGTAATTGGCTGGGTAAGATTTTGGCAATCCCGAGCGATTCCCGATGGTGGAATTATTAAGCAGGCACGGGTAGTAAATCGTGCATCCGGCTGGTATCTAATGCTGACCGTTCAATGGGATGTAAAAATTCCCGACGTAGTGCCACACGGAAATTCCCTAGGAATTGATGTCGGACTAACTAATTTCATAGCAACTTCTAATAGTCTTTTAGTCAAGCGGCCAAGGTTTTTTATAGACGCAGAACGCAAGCTGAAATTGCTGCAAAAACGTGTGAGTAAAAAGCGCAGTGGCTCAAATAATTGGCGCAAAGCTCAGAAAAAAGTTGCTCTTTTGCACGAATACGTTGCTAATTGTCGCTCAGATTGGCATCGCAAAATCTCTCATCAAATTTGCAATGATGTGGGGATGGTATTTGTTGAGGACTTAAATTTAGTTGGACTATCCAGAGGGATGCTGGGCAAGCACTGCTTAGACGCTGGATGGGGTCAATTTTTCACTATTTTGGAACAAACCTGTTGGAAACGCGGGGTGTACTTCCAAAAAGTGAATGCTAAGAAAACCAGTCAGATTTGTCCAAATTGCGGTGTCGCAACAGGCAAAAAAGAGCTTGCTGAGCGTACTCATACTTGCTCAAATTGCGGTTATACAACCGATAGAGATGTTGCAGCAGCTCAAGTAGTTCTAATTAGAGGACTTGCAGCCGTAGGGCATACGGTCAAGATGCTTGCCGAGGGTAAATTCGTCGGAATCCCACTGAAGCAAGAATCCTCTCGCCTTTAGGCAGAGGTGTGTCAACTGTTAAATCCCCAGAACGGACTGAACTTTATATGAAACGCAAACCTAACTCCTACAACGACAGAGACAGATTCGGTGGCGATCCATTCCGGGGAGATGAAGACTCCGGCTCATTTGGCGGATCGTCGCGACGACAACCTCAGTCTGGCAAACCCTCTTTCCTCAATTCCGCCACCCTAGGGATTTTAACAGCCGTTTTTATTCTGGGAATTGGGATCGGCATTGCCTTCAGTTCCACAGCTACAATTAGCCCACAAAACGTAGCATCCCGGGAATTTATCGATCGCAGCGCCCCGAACCCCGAACTTTGCGTACAGTTTGGAGCCAGCGCAATGGTGACAGATATGCGCCTCTTCGTCACCCTTAACCCCTTCAACGTCTACATCTCCCAGCCGAGTATGCGTCCCGGATGCGTCCTGCGAACCAATAACTGGGCAATTCTCGAACAAAGAAAACTGATCAACCAAGAGCAAGTGCGCGAGTGTAAAAATCGCATGAACACCTTTGGCTTCACCGGCGCCCTGGAAGGTCAACCTGACATTAACTGTATTTACCAAAACGACGGCGCTAAAAACCTGTTCCTCAACCAACCGGGTTCGATCGCTCCACCCAGTGAAGGTCAAAATTTCTAACTGTGAGGATCGGACGATCGAAGTATAGGTGCTATCCACCAATCACCGGACATAACAGGACAACCAGTACCTAAAGGTGAAGAGATAGCCAGCCTCAGTTACAACTACGTTTTCAGGGTGATGACACCTACAGGTACTTTCCAGCCTGTGGCTCTGTCGTCAATCGTTAAACATCTGTATTTGGTTAAAGAAGTGCGGTTGACTCAACAAGCC